>NZ_RZSC01000919.1:0-2069 GCF_003998155.1 Mesorhizobium sp. M1E.F.Ca.ET.063.01.1.1 | reverse complement strand
GGTAAGGCGCCAGCCCCCTTGCCTCGCGCGAATACCGTCGTTGCTCGTGCCAGGGCCGGTAAGGCTTTTCGACGGCATACTGGATGGCGGCGCGCGCCGTTGCCGATTGCGGATCGAAGAAGACGGCGGCGCTGCCGTCACGCGCGAGTTGGCGCTTGGTGACGACAAGGATGCGCGGATCGCGGCAAGGATTGTAGGCCGTGGCGTCGTCTATGACGATGAGGTCGGCGAAGCCGCAGGCCGGCCTGGCGCTGTTGCGATTTTCCGCCAGCGCGACAATCGCGCCGGACGGGTGCCGGCCGATGCAGAGGTCTCCCGTGCAGTAAAAAGGCGACCCTGGCGGCAGGTCGACGGGATCGGCGATGTCCAGCGCGCCCTTGGCGAATGTCTCCGGCGGCACGATCGTTTCAGCCTTCAGCGCGCGTTTCCAGTTGTCGGTGGTGAACTCGTTGGAACGGTCACGATTGACAGCGAGCTCGCCGCCGCCGATCGGCATCGCCACCAGATGCGCGTCCTCCGAGATCAGCACATCCGGCGTGCGGACATGCGGGATGGTCAGCACGCCGGCCAGCGCGAAGGGAACGGCCACCAGCCTGAGCCAGGTGGTGGCCATGGTCGCGATGACAAGCGCGACCGTCACCAGCAGCACCGACTGGATCGAGATCAGCCCCACGGCATCGACTGGCGAGCGTTCCGAAATCCACGCCGAGATCGCGATCATCGCCGTCAGGCCCTTGCCCATCACATAGAGAAACGGACCGTCGAGGCCGAATGGCATGGTCAACGCGCTCAGGACGGCGAACGGCATGACGATCAACGAGACGATGGGCATAACCGCCAGATTGGCCAGCAGGCTGAGCGGCGACACCCGCTGAAAATGCCAGATCGCAAACAATATCGTTGCGCTTCCGGCGATCAGCGACGTCACGGCAGCGCCACCCAACCCAACCGCCAGCCTTCGCAATAGGAACCGCGGAAACGACCGTTTTGCAGGGGGTGTCCTCACCTTGTCGGCGCGGTAATCGGCCCAGCCGGCATAGGCGCCGACCAGGGCAGCGGTGGCTGCGAACGACATCTGGAAGCTCGGGCCGACCACTTCATGCGGCGACACCAGGATGACGGCGATGGCCGAAATCGCCAGATTGCGCATCGTCAGGGCCGCGCGGTCGAACAGCACGGCGATCAACATGACCGCGAGCATGATGAAACTCCGCTCGGCGGCGACCACGAGGCCGGAGATGACGAGATAGGCGGCGATCGACACCAAGGCGATTGCCGCGGCGTATTTCTTCACCGGGCGGCGCGAGGAAAAATCCGGAAACAGCGCGAAGGCGCCGCGCAACAGAAGCATGATCGTGCCCGCGACAAGCGCCATGTGCAGGCCGGAGATCGAGATGATGTGATAGATGCCTGTCCGCCGCATCGACTCGTTGATGTCTTCGGGAATACCGGCCCGAATGCCGACGATCAGCGCCGCGGCGATCTCGCCTTCGGGACCGCCGACGGTGCTTCTGATGTGATCGGCAATGTTTTCGCGCGCGTTCTCGATGGCCGAAGCCATGCCGGTTCCGAACGGTGGCCCGGTGGCCGAGACGACTTTCGGATCGCCGAGGAAAAAGCCGCTGGCGCCAATGCCGGAAAAATAGCTGTCGAAAGAAAAATCATAACTGTCCGGCCGGACCGGCCCGGTCGGCGGCAGCAACCGGGCATAGCCCGTCACCAGCGATCCAACCTTCATGTCTGAGGGTATCGCGCGCGCCGAGAGCCTGACGCGATCCGGCGCGTAGCGAAGTTTTGGATGCGCGGTCGAGACAAGATCGATGGTCAGGCGCACTCGGCCATTGGCCATTTCTTCGGCGATGACGACGCGGCCGGTCAGCCGCGTCTGGATTTCGGAGCCGAGCATCGGCGTTACGGCCCGCCATGTCTCGGCCTTCGCGGCGACGAAACCCAAGGCGCAAAACAGCGCCGCCATGAAGGCGAGGTGCGTTTTGGGCCATGCGCGATCATTTCCCGCGCATGGCCCAAAACGCACCTCGCCTTCATGGCGGCGCTGTTTTGCGCCTTGG
>NZ_RZSC01000918.1:0-2074 GCF_003998155.1 Mesorhizobium sp. M1E.F.Ca.ET.063.01.1.1 | reverse complement strand
GGTCGAAGCCGACGGCGCTCTTGCCCGAGCCGGCAAGCTCCTTCTTCGAGGCCGGCGCATGGCCGAGCCACTTCTCAGACAGCGAGGCGAGATCGTGGCCGCCGGATGTGCCGGCGTCGAGCACATAGGAGATCAGCATCGTGTCGTCGAACGGTCCGACCTCGATGCCGTGCCTGCTCATGACGACGATGTCGTATTTCATGTCCTGCACGATCTTGAGAACCGACCGGTCCTCCAGCAGCGGCTTCAGCAGCGCCAGCGCTTCGCGGACCGGGACCTGGTCCGCCAGCAGGCCGCCGCCAAGCAGGTCGCCATTGCCGCTCGCGTGGGCGAGCGGCACATAGACGGCGCGGCCTGGCGCAACTGCCATGGAGAGGCCGATCAGCTCGGCCTGCATCGGGTCGAGCGATGTGGTCTCGGCGTCGAAGGCAAGGATACCGGCTTCCTTCACCTCGGCGATCCAGGATTTGAGCGTGGCCGTATCGCGGATTGCCGTATAGGCCGAAGGGTCGATCTTGCGCGCCGTCGCCTGCTCCAGTCGCAGCGCCGAGAGCAGGGAAGGGGTGTCGCCCTGAGGCGGGGCGTCTTCCGCCCTGACGGGCGGCTGGGCAGGCTTTGCGGCTGCGACCGGCGGCGCGCCGGCGCCGACATCGGGGCCGTGCGCCGTATCGGTACGCTCGATGATGACGGCGGAAGCCTGGACGTCGCCGATCTCGGTTGCGGTCGCCTCCGCGACGCGGCGGGTCAGGGTGGTGAATTCCATCGTCTTCAGGAAGCCGATCAGCTTCGGCCCGTCCGGCGCATGCAGCACCAGATCGTCCAGCCCCTCCTTCAGCGGCACGTCGTTCTTCAGCGTCACCAGCTCACGCGAGATGCGCGCCTTGTCGGCATTGGCGATGATGGTTTCGCGCCGCTTGTCCTGCTTGATCTCGGAGGCGCGGGCGAGCAACCCGTCGAGGTCGCCGAACTGCTCCAGAAGCTGCGCCGCGGTCTTCGGTCCGATGCCGGGCACGCCCGGCACGTTGTCGACGGAGTCGCCGGTCAACGCCTGGAGGTCGATCATCTTTTCCGGCGGCACGCCCCATTTCTCGATCACCTCCGGGATGCCGATCTGGCGGTCCTTCATCGGATCGTACATGCCGACCGTAGGGCCGACGAGCTGCATCAGGTCCTTGTCGGAGGAAATGATGGTGGTGTCGGCGCCGACCTCGCAGGCCAGCCGGCAATAAGTGGCGATGATGTCGTCGGCCTCAAAACCTTCCATCTCGATGCAGGGCAGGTTGAACGCCACGGTCGCCTGGCGGATCAGGCCGAATTGCGGGATGAGGTCTTCCGGCGGCGCCGATCGGTTGGCCTTGTATTCGGGATAAAGATCGCTGCGGAAGGTTTTCGACGAATAGTCGAAGATGACGGCGAAATGCGACGGCACGATACCCACATTGGTGTTGCGGGCGTCCTGCATCAGTTTCCACACCATGTTGCAGAAGCCGAGCACGGCGCTGGTCGGCAGGCCGTCGGATTTGCGGTTGAGCGGCGGCAGCGCGTGATAGGCGCGGAAAATGTAGCCGGAGCCGTCGACAAGGAAGAGGTGATCGCCTTTTTTCATGCCGGCAGGGATAGCGCGGCGAAGCTTCGCGGTCCATGCCAAAGGCTGCGCAACCCACCGGTTCCGGCAACACCCTGACAAGTGCCGATTCCGCCCCGATTCTGGCTGCTCATCCGACCGCTCACGGGTATGTTACAAAAGTGTAATCTTCGTGCCCTTGAATCGCCATGTTCCCAGACCCAAATAGCTGTCATCGGCATTTTTCGCCGAAGTCCGGAGTAAGGCCCGTCCCCCGCCTATCCCGGGCAAACTGCGGCAGCCTATCCCCCCTCTCCGGGCTGCCGCAACGTTTCGAGTAAAGACCGCCGTGGTTCCCCCTCCACCACGGCGGTTCTTTTTTGCCTTTCGACAAGCCTCCGATCCTTGGTCCAATGATCACGGCTTTTCGTTTTCGGCCCGGCCCTTTAGGGTCGGCGCAAAAATCGAAAAGCAAAAGCATGTCCAGAATTTCTCCCGTCCTCGATCGTC
>NZ_RZSC01000917.1:0-2080 GCF_003998155.1 Mesorhizobium sp. M1E.F.Ca.ET.063.01.1.1 | reverse complement strand
CCCCTCATCCGTCTCGGCGCTGCGCGCCGATCCACCTTCTCCCGCAAGGGGAGAAGGAAAAGGCGCCTACAGCTCCAGATTCCAGGTCTGGCCGACCAAGTCCTTGCCGAAGGAATGGTGGCGCTCTTCTTCCACCAGCTTGAAGCCCGCCGCCTGGTAGATGCGGCGGGCCGAGCCCAGTATGTCGTTGGTCCACAGCGTCAGCGTCTTGTAGCCCTTGGCGCGCGCGAAGGCGACGCATTCGTCGACCAGCCGCCGGCCGATGCCGAGGCCGCGCGCCGACGGCTCGACATAGAGCAGCCTGAGCTTCGCCACCTTGGGCGATTTGCGCATGACGAAAACCGAGCCGACCACCTCGCCTTCACGTTCGGCGATCCAGCCGCGCTCCCATTGCGGGACGAAGTTCTTGACGAACTCGCCGAGGATCTCGGCGACGAGCGCCTCGTAGGTTTCGTCCCAGCCATAGTCCTGCGCGTACAGCAGGCCCTGGCGATGCGTGATCAAGCCGATGTCGCCGACCTGCAGCGGTCGCAGGATGTAAGGCACCTTGGGTTCGGGCTTGTCGCCGAGCAGGTCCTGTACCGTGCGCATCGCCTTGACCAACCGCTCCTGGTCGGCGGGCGCGAGACGATCGAGCAGCGTCCGCACCTGGTCATGCGAATCCTGGTTGAGCGGCGCGAAGGCGTCCCTGCCCGCGGGCGTGAGCGCGATCGGCGAGCGCCGCGCATCGGCCTCGGAAGCGATGCGCTCGACCAGGCCGCGCTCCTCTAATTTCTGCAGCAGACGGCTGACATAGCCTGGGTCGAGGCCGAGGTCGCGCACGAGATCGGTGGCGACGAGCCCGTTGCGATGGGCAAGCTCGTAAAGCACCCGCGCCTCGGTCAGCGAGAACGGGCTTTTCAGCAACCCTTCGTCGAGCAGGCCGATCTGGCGAGTGTAGAAACGGTTGAAGGCGCGCACGGCGTCGATGCGTTGCTTGCCCGGGTGATCGTGGATGGTCATGGATGTTCCTCCTGCCCTGCTCAGGATCAACCATTTAGTTGACTTAGTCAATAAATCGATCAGTGGAGCTTCACAATCTTGCGAGGTTCCACTCGTCATTGACGCCGGATACGGTGAGGTGGACGCGGAGATAGTGTGATGGAAAACATTCGACCCATTAAGACCGAAGCCGACTACGACTGGGCGATTGCTGAGATCACCCACTATTTCGAGAATGAACCGGCCATCGGCAGCCCGGAAGCCGACCGCTTCGACGTGCTGGCATCCCTTACGGAGGCTTATGAAGCCAAGCATTATCCGATTGAGACGGCGGCGAGATAAGCACCCTCACCCCATCGGAAGTGTCGGCCAGAACTCCACGATTCGGCCATCGGAAAACACTGCAATCGCCCCGAAATGCTGCAGCACCGCCTCACTCTGCGTCGGCCGCAGGAAGGCGTAGTCTCCGGGCTTCACATTCGCCCCGGCCGGCAGGCCCATGAACTGTTGGTTGGACGATAGCCCGACCAGGCCATTCGGTTTCATGCCTTTGGGGAACACCGGCTCGGCCATCCACTTGCCGCCGTAGAGATAGCAGCCCTTGCGCGGGAAGAGGCCGAGCGCCTGCAGCGTGCGGGAAACCGCTGCCGGGCCGGGCAGCACCGGATCGAGCGCCTTCAGGATCGACGTCGCAATGAAGGCGGCCGGCTGGAAGCCGTCTAGGCCGGGCGTGTCGAAATCCTTGGGCAGCACGAAGGCCGAGCCGATCGAGACTTCGTTGGCCACGCCTGAGCCATGCAACAGCGCCGTCCTGGATCCGCCGATGTTGAGGATGCGGCGCTGGTCCGGTCCGAGGACGGCGACGAATTCGGCGGCTTTCGCCGATGCCTGCTTCAGCGCCTTGGCCGCGCCGCCGAACAAGCCGGGGATTTCCGGCGCATGCGCCTCATAGGCCATGATGCCTTCGCAGCGCAGGCCCTTCGGGATCGTCAGCGCCTTGATCTCGGCGGGACTGGAAAAGCCGCCGCGGTGCAGCCCGACATCGACCTCGAAGGCGAAACGCAATTCGGCATCGAGCGCGGCGGCTAAAGCGCCATAC
>NZ_RZSC01000916.1:0-2083 GCF_003998155.1 Mesorhizobium sp. M1E.F.Ca.ET.063.01.1.1 | reverse complement strand
CGCCCGGAACCGGCAAGACGCTGCTCGCCCGCTCCGTCGCAGGCGAGGCCAATGTGCCGTTCTTCACCATCTCCGGCTCAGACTTCGTCGAAATGTTCGTCGGCGTCGGCGCATCCCGTGTGCGCGACATGTTCGACCAGGCCAAGAAGAACGCGCCCTGCATCATCTTCATCGACGAAATCGACGCTGTCGGCCGTCATCGCGGCGCCGGCCTCGGCGGCGGCAATGACGAGCGCGAGCAGACGCTGAACCAGTTGCTGGTCGAGATGGACGGCTTCGAGTCCAACGAAAGCATCATCCTGATCGCCGCCACCAACCGGCCCGACGTGCTCGACCCGGCGCTGCTGAGGCCCGGCCGTTTCGACCGTCAGGTCGTGGTGCCGAACCCCGACATCGTCGGCCGCGAGAAGATCCTCAAGGTGCATGTGCGCAACGTGCCGCTGGCGCCCAATGTCGATCTCAAGGTCATCGCGCGCGGCACGCCCGGCTTCTCCGGCGCCGACCTGATGAACCTCGTCAACGAATCCGCGCTGATGGCGGCGCGCCGCAACAAGCGGCTCGTCACCATGGCCGAGTTCGAGGACGCCAAGGACAAGATCATGATGGGCGCCGAGCGCCGCTCCTCGGCGATGACGCAGGCCGAGAAGGAACTGACCGCCTATCACGAGGCCGGCCACGCCATCCTGGCGCTCAACGTGCCGACGGCCGATCCGCTGCACAAGGCGACCATCATTCCGCGCGGCCGCGCGCTCGGCATGGTCATGCAGTTGCCGGAAGGCGACCGCTATTCGATGAGCTACAAATACATGATCTCGCGGCTCGCGATCATGATGGGTGGCCGCGTCGCCGAGGAGTTCAAGTTCGGCAAGGAGAACATCACCTCCGGCGCCTCCTCCGACATCGAGCAGGCGACCAAGCTGGCGCGGGCCATGGTCACGCGCTGGGGCTTCTCCGACAAGCTCGGCCATGTCGCATATGGCGACAACCAGGAAGAGGTCTTCCTCGGCCATTCGGTGGCGCGCCAGCAGAACATCTCGGAAGAGACGGCGCAGATCATCGACGCCGAGGTGCGCCGGCTGATCGACGACGCCTACTCCACCGCGAAAACCGTGCTGACCAAGAAGAAGAAGGACTGGATCGCGCTCGCCGAAGGGCTGCTCGAATACGAGACGCTGACCGGCGACGAGATCAAGCAACTGATCGCCGGCCATAAGCCCGCCCGCGACCTCGGCGACGACACGCCGCCGAGCCGTGGCTCGGCCGTGCCGAAGGCCGGCACCGGCGGCCGCCGCAAGAAGGGCCCCGAGCCCGAAGGCGGCATGGAACCGCAGCCGCAGGGCTAGTTCGAAGAGAACAAAGGAACTTTGAAACGCCGCGGATCAAACCGCGGCGTTTTGCTTTGAAATTCAGTGTTGACCAGCGGCGGTCTCTCGGCCGTTTCGTCTGCGTGCCCATTCTTCGAAGCCGGCGCTGCCCCTCATCCGCCTGCCGGCACCTTCTCCCCGTATAGTGACGGGGAGAAGGGGCACCGCGGCTGCGCTGGCTCTCTTCCTGCAACGCTGGCGATTGGCGAAACCGCCGATGAGAGCGCCCCTCTCCCCGTCACTATACGGGGAGAGGATGCCGGCAGGCAGGTGAGGGGCAGCACAACCCTTCGCGAACTACCCACCCGCCGATCCGCGTGTTTCGATCAGCGCGATGCGCAACAAAAAGGCCCGCGAACCTTGCGGCTCGCGGGCCTTCTTTCTTCGAATAGCTTACGGGATCAGCTCTTCAGCTTGGCGTTGCAGAGGCTGTAGAAGCCGCCGCCTTTCTGGATCCACTTGAGGCCGTTCAGCGTGTTGGCGTCCTTGTTGGCATAATACTGCTCGAGGCAGGTATGCATGCGGCCCTTGGCCGGGGTCTCGGTGGCGAATTTCGGCGAGATGGCGGTCGGGAAGGTCACGCCCTTCGGAGCGGTCACGGTCGGCTTCGCCGGTTCCTTTGTGAAAGTCGCTTCCGTCGGAGCCGGCACGGTGTCGTCGTCGGCAGCGCCGGCGCCGCACTCGGCCTTGCGGAAGTCGTTCCACTTCATGCCGTTCAG
>NZ_RZSC01000915.1:0-2100 GCF_003998155.1 Mesorhizobium sp. M1E.F.Ca.ET.063.01.1.1 | reverse complement strand
CCATGCTGAAGATGCTGAAGGAGACCGGCGCCCCGCCGGAGGGCCGCTTTGCCGACTTGAAATATCTGGAGCCGGTGCGCGACTACAAGGCGCGCCACGCCTCGACCATGCTGACCTTCGACGCCGTGGTCGACGCGATCGGCCAGATTGAGAAGAAGCGCGCCGGACAGGCGGCTTGAGGACAGGGTGCTAGGCCGCTCGCCTTGTCACGGCGAATTCGCTTCGTATCCAGTCGGCGAAAGCCCTGGCCGGCTCGGAAAGATCCCGCAAATTTCTCGCCACCAGCCAGTAGGCACCGGACGCGACGTCGATGTCAAAGGGCTTGACCAGCGCGCCGGAGGCAAGCTCGTCGCCGATCTGCAAGAGATCGCCCAGTGCCACGCCGTGGCCGAGCAATGCCGCCTGCTTCGAAAGCGAAGCGTCGGCGAGCATCGGGCCGCGCGCGGGCACGGCATCGGCCGGCACGCCGGCCGCCTCGAACCAGCGCGCCCAGCTCTGGCGGTTTTCCTCGTGCAGCAGCGTGTAATGACGAAGGTCGATCGGCCTCTCCAGGGGAGGGCCGGACGCCAGCAGCGCCGGCGACAGGACCGGTGAATCGACGGTCGAAGCCAGACGCTCGGCATCGCTGCGCGGCCATGAGGTCGCGCGCTGGCTGAAGCGCAAGGCAAGCTCGGGCTGATCGCTGCGGAACTCGATCAACCTCGGATCGACCTCCAGGTAAACGTCGATATCGGGCCGCAACTGGCGAAAGCCGTTGAGCCGCGGCACCAGCCATACCGCTGCAAGCGAGGGTTCGACGCTGACGCGCACCACCGACTGCGGCGGCGAGGTTGCCAGATCCGAAAGCACGCGGTCGATGTCATCGAAGCTCCTGACCAACTGGTCGAGGAGCCGGCGACCAGCATCCGTCAGCTTGACGCGGCGATGGAGGCGGAGAAATAGGGGCTGGCGCAGGAAGGTCTCGAGCTCGCGGATCTGCCGGCTGATTGCGGCCTGCGAAACGTAAAGTTCCTCCGCCGCGCGGCTGAAGCTCAAGTGCCGGCCGGCCATTTCGAAACTCCTCAGCGCCGTCAGCGGCAACCGGCCCCGCTTCATTTTGCATAACCTCAAGTTATCCGAAGCGGAAACTATACTCGTTTGAAGGCGAAGGCCAGCGGCAGTCTAATCGGTGCTCGAAGGAGACCTGCCATGAACCAGTTGCTGGCCATTTTGAGCGACGTCATACGGATCGCCACCTTTCAGTGGCATGGCGAAGCCGCGCGCAGCCGCTGTTGCCGTGACCATCCAGAGGCTTCCTTGCACCACGCACCGTGGACTGACAGGCATCCCATCCGCCGATCCAGGCCATGAGAGCAAAAGGGCATTGCGTTCCGGGTCTGAAGCCCACATCTATCGCGCAGCGAAACGCGCTGCGGAGCTAGTGGTTGGCTGACCACCATGGGCATATGCACAGCGCCCGGCCTACCCAGCGCGGGCGCAACTGGCCGGGACCCTGGCGCAAGACGCCGGGCCGCGTCCTCGGCACGTCGCTCGTGCGCCTCTACCAACTGACGCTCTCCGGCTTTGTCGGCAACAACTGCCGGCATCTGCCGACCTGTTCCGAATACGCGCATGAGGCGATCGCGCGCCACGGCTTGTGGGCCGGCGGCTGGATGGCGCTGTTCCGGGTCTCGCGCTGCGGGCCGTTCGGAACGCATGGCATCGACCGCGTTCCGGAGACGCTTGCTGAGCGTTATGTCTGGTTCATGCCGTGGCGCTACTGGCAGATCGGCAGGAAACGCGGGCAAGCCGATGGCTGATCGCATCGACGTTTCGCAGGCTGCGTTTACGGTCCGGTAGGGTTAACGACAAGCTGCACAAACACTGCGAATTTGAGACAAAATCGAGACAAGACGCCTCGCTAAGCCGCTCTCCCGTAATCCCTTTCAGGAGTGAGCTTCGATGCGCCAGATGGACCGCTATCCGTTCTTTATTGCCGTTATTCTGTTCCTTCTGGCCTGGATGCTCGGCCTGCCGATGCGGGCGCAATCGGCGCCCCTTGCAGACCTCCACTGCCCGCTGATCCAGGATGCGGCAAGCGGCCCGACGCTTTACCAGGAC
>NZ_RZSC01000914.1:0-2100 GCF_003998155.1 Mesorhizobium sp. M1E.F.Ca.ET.063.01.1.1 | reverse complement strand
CTGCCGGCTGGATTCCGATCTCGCAGTCGGAGCTTGGCGAGTTCCTCGGCGCGACGCGCGAATCGGTCAACAAGACGCTCAACGACTGGCGCAACCGGCACATGATCGCCATCAAGCGCGGCGGGCTGCGTATCACCAATGCCGCCGCGCTGAACCAGATCGCCGAATCGCAGGACGACGACTGAGCGAGCCGTTCCCCGAATCAGAGCCGCGAAATCAGGTATCGCAGCGCGGACCGGCTCGGCATGAAGAAGTAGCCGCCGCCCTTCGTGGTGACGAATTGCGGCACGTCCTTGAGCATAGTGACCTTTTCCCATGACGGGATCGAGAACCGGCCGCCACCGTCACGCGCGCCGATCGTCGGATCCTTTTCCGCGACCAGGCCCTGGAACGAGTTCGAGGAAACCCAGGTCTGCTGGATGAACTCGTACTGACGCTCGATGTCGGCGTTGAGGCACATGAAGAGCAACCCCTTCTCGACCTTCCCGCTCCGGTCCTGCTTTTCATAGGTGCGGCCGACGCGCAGGATGCGGTGGCGCTTGCCGATCCTGATCTGCGTCTCGCGGTCCTCGCCAAGCGAATCGCGCGGATTGGAGCGGCGTATGTGCGAGCCGAGCGGGCAACGATGCCCTTGCGGGTCTTCCACGCCAAGTGCGAAATCATTGTCGGCGCCGCGGCCCGGGCGGCCATCGGGGTTGCGCACCAGCGAACTGCCGTCCTGCCAGCGCCCCAGCATCTTGGCCGCCACCCAGCGTGGCGTGACGGCATCGTCGCCAGTCTCGCGCGCAGCCTGCGCGGCGGCATGCTTGCAGTAGTCGTTGAACAACTCGACGTGCTGCTCGAACTGGCGCACGACGAGGAAGGAACCGTTGCGGCCGAAGTCGCGTGGCGGCGGAGGCTGGCCGGGAATCTGCCGGTTCCGCCGCACCTGCGACAGGATGCCTATCCGATCCTGCGCCGCTTGGACGGAGGGCGAGGCCGGATAAAACCCGTGCTCGTCGCGATAGCCGAACAGGAATTCGCCGGGCGCGACCAGATGCATCGGTGCGGCCCCCTTGTTGGCGCGCGACGTGCCCCTGACGATCGGTTGCGAGACACCGTCGGCGAAGCCGAAATGCTCATAGGCGCGCTGGCGCTCGGGCTTGCCGTTGTGGCCGATATGCTGGGATTTCACGCCCTCCTTCTTGGGCTCGCGGTTCACGACAAGCGGTAACTCGGCGACGATCTTCATCCCGGCGCCTGTCGTCTTTCGCTTCGCGGCGGTGACCTCGGCCTTGAGCGCGGCCGGCTCCCTGGCGTAGCAGATGACAACCGCGTCGACCGGCGACTTGGCCGAGCCCCACTGCCATTTGTCGGGCCCGTCCGGGCCTCTGTCGTCGAGGATGCGGCTGCGCTCGGGATTTCCCATACCGTGACGAAAAGCGACCGGAAACGTGTCCAACGGATCGTCGTCGACGCCGCCCTCCAGCCCGAGCCGGCGAAGGCCGTCGGGACCGAAGGCGACTGTCATGGCCCGTCCGGCGGGCACGCCGTCGCCGAAGCTGGTTTTGTCGATGACGAAGTCCAGCCATGCCTTGCGTTGCATTGCCGGCAGATCCTCGGGCACCCGAATTGCCAGCATATGCCCGTAACCGAGCGCGCCGAAAGGACCGAAGAAGATCGATTGGATCTCGCCGGCTTCCAGCTCTTCGAGAGGCGAAGGGGCCGGCTCGCGGCCGACGGTTTCCGCCGGCCTCGCCTGCGGCCGCTGCAACGAGCCGAACAGGCTCACCCAGTCGCGCGCCTCGTTGCCGGTGGCCGAAGCCATGCCGCGCCTTATCCTGGAGTTGATGCGGATGCGGGTGGTGTTGAGATGCGGATAGGCGGAATACCAGAAGAGCGTTGGCACCTGCTGGCGCCGCGCCCAGCGCTTGAAGCGGTCGCCGTCGCGCGCGCCGTCGAGGAAGAGCCAGCGCGTGCGCGGATAACCTTCCGTGTTGCTCCACACCCCGGTCAGGCCTTCGGAGGCCTTGGCTATGAAGTCCTCCAGATAGCTTTCCCAGCTGCCGCCATAGTTGGAGAAGAACATGAGCTTGCCGGTACCCGGCAGCAGCACCCAAC
>NZ_RZSC01000913.1:0-2107 GCF_003998155.1 Mesorhizobium sp. M1E.F.Ca.ET.063.01.1.1 | reverse complement strand
CCGGGCGAGGGGGTGGCGCGCTACTCGACATGGAGATCGAGCGGCTGACGCAGCACCACGACGCGCATCGAGGCTGTTGGCGACAAACCGGCTCTCCGCTGCTTCGCCCGAATTTTCGCTGCCACAGCTAGCAGGAAAGCCGGGCAGGCTTCAACCACATTTATCTGACAAATCAGATGATATGGACAGCATAACCCCGCTGAGCTATCAACCCTGACCGTTTCAACGCTGGCGTGCGGATTCATGGGCCGGGACTTGGCAGGCAATCAAACCTCGTCGGTGACCGATGAGATAACCAACATTCTCGGCCGCGAGATTCTCGGCGGGCTCTTTCCACCCGGCGCCACGCTGCTTGGCGAGGAGGAGGTCTGCGTCCGCTTCGGGGCCAGCCGAAGCGCAGCGCGTGAGGCGGTGAAGATCCTGTCGGCCAAGGGCCTGCTGCTCACAAGGCCGCGCCGCGGATCGCGCATCCGGCCGATGAAGGACTGGAATTTCTTGGACCCGTCGGTGCTGGGCTGGCTGCGCGAGAGCGCTACGCCGCGCCATTTCATCATCGAACTGCTGGAAGTGCGCCTCGCACTCGAAGGCGAGGCGGCGGCCCTGGCCGCGAGCCGGAATGACACCAACGAGATCGCCGCCATCCGCGAGGCCTTCGAGGCGATGCGGGCGGCGTCCTCCGGCCAGGGCGATCCGGTGTCGTCGGACGCCGCCTTCCACGAGGCGGTGCTGGCGGCCACCGGCAACCGCTTCTTCCTGCCGCTATCGGCATTGATCCACACGGCGCTGCAATACAGCGTGCCGACCACCAATGCGCTCTTCGGTCACCCGGTGGGCGATCTCCACGCTCATGGAAAGGTGCTGAGGGCGATCGAGGCGGGCGATGCCGCCATGGCGCGCCAAGCCATGCACGAAATGCTGAGCGAGGTGCTGGCCCGAGTCCGCAGCGCGGTGGAATTGACGGGCGCGTCCTAGTCGTGCGGGGCGTTCGCTCCGAGCGCCAGGAAGGGCTGTCCGCGTAGCAATCCACAAGGCGAGCATCCAGCGCTTCCGGCCGATCATGATGCGACCTTTGCGGCCCTGCTCGGCGCGCTGCCACTGGCGCTCGAGACCGGCACCGGGCGGAACTGCGCCAGCCGCTCGGCGTCGCGATCGTCGGCGGCCTCATCGTCTCGCAGTTGCTTACGTGCTCGCCCGCCCTCTGCCGGAGCGCCACATCGATGCGTCGCGGGGTGGCATTTTCCGTCGCATTTTCGGTCGATCGTAGGTGCTGCCGGGGGAGCGGCAGCACCGATCTGCGCCCCGGTCTCAGCGCTTCGGACCGAAGCCAGGATAGGGGTTGAGCGGCACGATCGCCGCGATGTCCATCATGCCGGCCTCGATCAGCGGCAGCGTGGCGAGATGGCCGCGCACCTCCTTCTCGTCCGCCGCCTCGAACATCATGCCGCTGCCGGGGATGTCGCCGCGGTTCCAGATCTGGCGCACGGCGCCTTGCGCATAGAGGGTCTTGCGCTGCTCGGACTCGGGTGGCAGCAGCGGCGCGAAATCGGCGTCGCTGAACTTTTCGGTGTTGCGGGTGAGAAGGGCAAAGAACTGCATGGCGGTCTCCTTTGTGGCCGGTTGATGCGGGAGGTATCGCGCCATATGATCAGACTGTCCAAGACTGATTAGGATAAAGTTCAGACCTTGAAGGACTTGAGCCATCGGAGCAACAAATGCTCGACCTGCGCCAAATCAGATATTTCGTCGCCGTCGCCGAGGCCGGCAATGTCGGCCGCGCCGCCGAGCAACTGCACATCTCGCAATCGCCCTTGAGCCGGCAGATCATGCAGCTCGAGGAGCAGCTCGGCGTGGCGCTGTTCGAGCGCGCCAGGCAGCGTGTCCATCTCAACGCCGAGGGCAGGGCCTTCCTTGCCGAGGCTCGCTCGCTGCTTGTCAACGCCGCCCGGCTGGAGGAGCTCGGCCGCAACCTTGCCAGCGGCGCCGCCGGCAGCCTTGCCATCGGCTATGTCGAGGGCGCGGTGCATGCCGGGCTGGTCGCCGACATGCTGCGCGAATTCCGCCGCCGCGAGCGGCCGGATTTCCGTCTGCAATTGAAGAGCCGCCGCAC
>NZ_RZSC01000912.1:0-2108 GCF_003998155.1 Mesorhizobium sp. M1E.F.Ca.ET.063.01.1.1 | reverse complement strand
GCGGCGGGTAGACGGCTCCGCTCTGGCCTGTACGATACCGGGATGCGAACCGGGGCGTATAGCCGCATGGTTCGGCAAGAATTTCGCGAGACGTGCAGCAAAGATCAAGGGAAGCGTTGTGCTTCCCAAGGCAAACCAGCGCCCCGAGGCAAACCAGCGACAGGGGTGCGGAACGGAGGACAGGACGATGACGGAACTGACGCCATCTGCGATCAACGGCCAGGCCGCGCAGACGAAAGCGGCAGCCGTCAAAAATCCGACTCGCGCCACCAACGGCTTGACCGCGCAGGGTCTCTACGATCCGCGCAACGAGCACGACGCTTGCGGCGTGGGCTTCATCGTCAACATGAAGGGCGTGAAGTCGCATCAGGTCGTCGAGGACGGCCTGGCGATGCTTGAGAATCTCACCCACCGCGGCGCCGTCGGCGCCGATCCGCTGGTCGGCGACGGCGCCGGCGTGCTGGTGCAGATTCCGGACCAGTTCTACCGCGAGGAGATGGCTGCACAGGGCATCGAACTGCCGCCGGCCGGCCAGTACGGCGTCGGCCACTGGTTCATGCCGCAGAATGCTGAGCTTCGCGCCCATATCGAGGACATCATCGCCGAATCGGCCCATTCCGAGGGCTTGCCGCTCATCGGCTTCCGCGACGTGCCGGTCGACAATTCGTCGCTGTCGAAGGCGCCGGACATCGTGGCGTCCGAGCCGTTCCATCGGCAGGTTTTCATCGGCCGTACGGCCGATATTCCGGATGACGAGGAATACGAGGCCAGGCTCTATCTGCTGCGCAAGGTGATCTCCGGCCGCATCTACGCCGAGAACGACAACAAGGACATCGGCGCCTATTGCGTGTCGCTGTCGGCGCGCACCATCGTCTACAAGGGCATGTTCCTCGCCTACCAGGTCGGCGCCTACTACAAGGACCTCACCGATCCGCGCTTCCAGACCGCGCTGATCCTCGTCCACCAGCGCTTTTCGACCAACACCTTCCCGTCATGGAAGTTGGCGCATCCCTACCGCATGGTCGCGCATAACGGCGAGATCAACACGGTGCGCGGCAACAACAACTGGATGGCGGCGCGCCAGGCCTCGGTCGACTCCGAGCTGTTCGGCAACAACATCTCGAAGCTCTGGCCGATCTCCTATGACGGCCAGTCGGACACGGCGTGCTTCGACAACGCGCTCGAATTCCTGTTCCAGGGCGGTTACAGCTTGAGCCACGCCATGATGATGCTGATCCCGGAAGCCTGGGCCGGCAACAAGCTCATGGATCAGGACCGCAAGGCGTTCTACGAGTACCATGCCGCGCTGATGGAGCCGTGGGACGGGCCGGCGGCGGTGGTCTTCACCGACGGACGCCAGATCGGCGCCACGCTCGACCGCAACGGCCTGCGCCCGGCGCGCTACATCGTCACCGACGATGACCGCGTCATCATGGCCTCGGAAGCCGGCGTGCTGCCGGTGCCGGAAGAGAAGATCGTGCAGAAGTGGCGGCTGCAGCCCGGCCGCATGCTTTTGATCGATCTCGCCAAGGGCCGCATCGTCTCCGACGAGGAAATCAAGTCGGAGATCGCGAGCAAGCATCCCTACAAGACGTGGCTCGCAAACACGCAGCTCATCCTCGAAGACCTGAAGCCGGTCGAGCCGCGCGCGCTGCGCAAGGACGTCAGTCTGCTCGATCGCCAGCAAAGCTTCGGCTATACGCAGGAAGACACCAAGCTGTTGATGGCGCCGATGGCCACCACCGGTCAGGAAGCGGTCGGCTCGATGGGCACCGACACGCCGATCTCGGCGATGTCGGACAAGTCGAAGCTGCTCTACACCTACTTCAAGCAGAACTTCGCCCAGGTCACCAATCCGCCGATCGACCCGATTCGCGAGGAATTGGTGATGAGCCTGGTGTCCTTCATCGGTCCGCGGCCGAACATCTTCGACCTGGTCGGCACGTCGCGCCGCAAGCGGCTCGAGGTGCGCCAGCCGATCCTGACCAATGGCGATCTGGAGAAGATACGCTCAATCGGCCATACCGAGGACCGCTTCGACACCAAGACGATCGACATCACCTATGGCTCGAACGAGGGCGCGGCGGGCATGCAGGGCGCCATCCACC
>NZ_RZSC01000911.1:0-2111 GCF_003998155.1 Mesorhizobium sp. M1E.F.Ca.ET.063.01.1.1 | reverse complement strand
CCCCCACTGGCCTGCCGGCCATCTCCCCCGCAAAGGGGGAGATTGGATGTCGCGGCCGCTTTCGCCAATTGGCGCAGCAGACAGTAAGAAGGGCCGGCGCGGGAGCTGCTGATCTCCCTCCTTGCGGGGGAGATGGCCGGTCCACCCTCCGCAGCTGCTGCGGAGGACGGGCAGGCCAGAGGGGGGTACTGTCCCGCCAGCGCTCCAGGAATTTTGTGTGCGCTTGCAAAACAAGACCCGCCGGGCGGCGGGTCGTTGGCGCAAATCAGCACCATGGATAAAATCATAGCATTGCTGCCCTCACCGGGCAACGGCTTTTAGGTAAATATTCCTATTTTCTTTGAGAGCCTCTCCATGGCGCCGCACCACCGCAAACGCCCGGCCGTCGAAAAACGGCCTGACCGGGACAGGTCGCCGCAGGCGGGCATTTTTGTTTGGAACCATGGGCGGTCCGAATGGTTGCGCCCCTAGTCGCGACGCGACGACCTTCGCCAAGAAAGGAGAAATCATGTTTAGAACCATCCTTGCGGCCTCGGCGCTCACGATCGGTCTTGCCACGGCGGCGATGGCGCAGAGTGCCGGCCATATGGGCTCGGGCAACGCAAACGATACGACCGGCATCGGCAGCGGCCAGACGGTTATTCCCAATCCCGACAACAACATCGACACGGGCACGACCGGCAGCATTTATGGCGGCCCGGCCTATGACGACGGCATGAATTCGAACGCCGACCGCAACTGCGCGCCTGGTCCGCAGGGCGCTCAGCCGGATGCCAGCAACCTGTCGTCCGGAACCACCGCGCCCACCGTCAACGACAACCACTGCGGCAAGTAGCCTTTGAATTTCGTTGCACTGAGGGCCGTGGAGTTCGCTCCGCGGCCCTTGCCTTTGGCGGTCGCGGTCAGCTCGCTGGGAACCAGGAGACGCCCCGGCCGTTGGATGAAAAAAGGGAGAAAACAATGGCGGACAACGACACAAGCACTCAGACAAGCGGCAACGGCAAGGGCACGGTGAGCACCCCGCGCAACAGAGGCGCGTCGCGCAGCGCGCGGTCCTCGGGTGCTTCCGAGGCGGCGATGAAGAAGCAGATCGCGGAGCTGAAGCGCGAGGTGAGCCGGCTCAACCGGATGCTCTCCGACCAGGCCGAGGAGACGGCTCACGGGTGGTATCAAAGCGCAGCCGACCGCGCCTCGAACCTCTACAGCAGCGCCACCGGCCGCGCCTCGCGCACGGCCAGGCAATTGCGCAGCCAGGCGCATAGCGTTTCCGAAACGGTGCAGCAGAATCCCGGCACGATTTCCACCGCGGTCGCGATCGGCGGACTGTTCGGCGTGCTGATCGGGCTCGCCATCGCCAGAAATTCGCAGCCGGAGCCCGACTGGTTCCACCGCTGGCATCGCTAAAGCGCGAGGCGGCCTTGCCGCCTCGTCGCTGCCTCATCAACCTTGGCAGGAAAGGCCAAGCGCGAAACGGTCTTGCCGTCTCGTCGCTGCTCGTAGACAGGAAGGCAGCGCCGCGAGCCCGGGCTTACTTCCTCGGGCAGTCCTGCCCCGTCTGGCTTGTAATGACTGGTCATCAGCCGGACCTTATGGAATCATCCCGCATTGGAATCGCGGAGAGCGGGCATGGACAAACCTGCCATGGCATCCGTCTTTCGGATGCGGCATGTGCCAGCAAGCATTTCGGGCGTTCGCAGCCTGGGCCGGGGCCAGGCCGATCCGATCTTCCACTCGAGGCCGCTCGGCGAAGCCATCCGCTTCATCGCCGAGGCCGACGGCCAGTATGATCTGAGCGCCGTCGCCATCTCCTACGGCGACCGCTCGACGCCGCCGCTTGGCAGCCGTGAGGCCAAGCAGCTCTGGACCGAATATGGCGAACGCCTGATGGAGGCTTAGACCTCGCCGGCGGCCGGCCCGCGGCTGCTTTCAATGAGAAATCGTCGCAGTGGACCAGGTTATTTACTTGGAACTCATCTGAACCGCCTTGTTCGCGTCATGGAATTTTGCTCGGTTCGGGCGCGATTTGATTTCAGGAGGACAGATGCGTTTCGAAATGCGTTTTGGAGCGGTGCTTATCGGCGCCTCACTTCTGGCCGGCTGCACCAGCGCCA
>NZ_RZSC01000910.1:0-2112 GCF_003998155.1 Mesorhizobium sp. M1E.F.Ca.ET.063.01.1.1 | reverse complement strand
GGGCTCGGCGATGCGCACGCCGCATGTGCAAGGCGGCTTTGCCGAGCATCTGATCTGCCGCGCCGAAAATGCCGTGCCGCTCACGACGGGCTCCAACCCTTCCGCCGGCGCCTTCGCCGAGCCGCTTGCGGTGACGCTGCATGCGGTGGCCCAGGCGCCAGTCTATGGCAGCCGGGTGCTGATCATGGGCGCCGGCCCGATCGGCACGCTTTTGGTGCTTGCCGCGCGCTTCGCCGGCGCGCGCGAGATCGTCGTCACCGACGTCCAGGACAAGCCTCTCGACTATGCGGCGAAGGCCGGAGCCGACCGCACCATCAATGTCGCCAGGCACGCCGACGGGATGAATGTCTACGCCGCCGGCAAGGGCTATTTCGACGTCATCTTCGAGGCCGCCGGCCAGGGCGCCACGGTGGCGAGCGCCTTGCACTTCATCAAGCCGCGCAGCACGCTGGTCACCGTCGGGCAAGGCGCGACCGCGGAGCTTTCGGTTTCGATGATCGTCACCAAGGAAATCGCGTTGAAGGGCAGCTTCCGCTTCGACACGGAATTCGCTCTGGCCGTCGATTTGATCGGCTCGGGCAGCATCGACGTCGCGCCCCTGCTCAGCAACACGCTGCCGCTCGCCGAGGCGAGGAAAGCCTTCGAGCTGGCGAGCGACAAATCGCAATCGATGAAGGTGCAAATTGCATTCGACTGACTATCTCGGCCGCCTGTTCGGCCTCGAGGGCAGACATGCCTTCATAACCGGCGCCAGCCGCGGGCTGGGGCTTGCCTTCGCCGAGGCGCTTGCCGGCGCCGGCGCGCGCGTCACGATCGGCGGCCGCAAGGCGGAGGAGTTGAAAGCCGCCGGCGACCGCCTACGCGGCGACGGCCACACGGTGGCGGAGGCGGTGATCGACGTGACCGACACGCAGTCGGTGGACAGCGCCATTGCGGCCACGGAAGCCGGTGCCGGCCCGATCGATATCCTGGTCAACAATGCCGGCATCCAGCGCCGCGCGCCGCTGGAAAGTTTCAGCGACGCCGACTGGGACGCACTGATGGCGACCAATCTCGACGGCGTGTTCAAGGTGAGCCGAGCCGTGGTGAAAGGCATGATCGCCCGGCGCAAGGGATCGATCATCAATGTCTCCTCGGTGCAGAGCGTGCTTGCCCGCCCCTCGATCGCGCCTTACGCGGCGAGCAAGGGGGCCATCACCATGCTGACCAAGTCGATGGCCGGCGAATGGGGCCAGCACGGCGTGCGCGTCAACGCCATCGCCCCCGGCTATTTCAAGACCGAGCTCAATGCCGCCCTCGTCGCCGACGAGACATTCTCCGGCTGGCTCACCGGCCGCACGCCGATGCGGCGCTGGGGCGATGTCGAGGAACTCGCGGGCGCCGCCGTGTTCCTCGCCTCCGACGCCGCCAGCTTCGTGACGGGACAGACGCTGCTGGTGGATGGCGGGATCACGAGCGTGTTCTGAGGGCGCCGGTCAAACCGGCAGGCTTTTCACGTATCCAGCCAGCACCCTATCCACCGACAATCCGCCGGGGCCGGCGAGCGCCAGGATGAACATGCCGCCGGCGATCGCCAAGTCCTTCTCGAAATGCAAGAGCTCGTTCTGGCTGGCGAAGTTGGTGTGGAAGAGGCTGGCCGTCATCAGGCAGAACAGGCCGAGCCCGATCGCGCCGAGGCGCGCCAGGACGCCGAGCGCGACCGACAGGCCGGCGCCGAGCTGCAGCGCGATGGTGGCAAGAAGCAGCGGCGTGCCGACGCCGAGCACGGCCATCGCCTTCTGAGCGCCCTCGAAATGGGCCGCAAGATGCAATCCTTCATGCACGAAGATCAGGGATAGGAGCAGGCGGCCGGCAAGCAGGATCACGTCCCTGGCGTGAAGCTTCTCGGTGAGTTCGGTCGGTGACATGGTCAGCTCCATTCTCGAAAGAAGGCGGTCGCCGCCCGGGCGGGTGGCGCCGCATGCACTGACGGTGGAAAGGGTCGGAGCCGGCGCGAGGGAGAGAACGCCGGCTCCGGTTTTCGGGCGCCACCGCCGCGGCGCCCAAAAGTTGTTGCCTAAGGGAGCGAGGCCTGTGCCAGCCCCTCTCCGGCCGCTTCGCGGCCACCTCTCC
>NZ_RZSC01000090.1:0-13743 GCF_003998155.1 Mesorhizobium sp. M1E.F.Ca.ET.063.01.1.1 | reverse complement strand
GGCCTGAAGCCGGCCTTTTCATAGGCGCGGATGGCGCGGCCGTTGTCCGGATGCGGATCGATGATGACGCGCGGCGCGCCTTCCTCGAAAAGCTCTTCCACGAACTGGCGAACGATCGCCGGGCCGTGGCCGATGCCGACCAGCTCCGGCGGGCCGATCGACAGATCGATGCCCAGCGTGCCGAAGGGCTGGTCGGCATAAGGATGATCATCTTCCAGATGCGGATCGTAGCTCTGCAGATAGGCGACCGGCCTGCCGTCGAGCTCGACGATCAGCGGCTCCACCGAAACCGAGGAGAGATGCGCGCGGATCTCGGCGATCTCCTTTTCCGGATTGTCCCACCATTCGGCGACATGCGGCTCGGCGAGCCAGCCGGCGATCATCGGCAGGTCCGCTTCGGTGACCGGCCGGAAATCATAGCTAATTGTCTGTTTGACCATGATCTTTTCCAAAAAACCGGTTCCCACCTTTTGGGATCATGGCTGGCTGGCTCAGGCGGCATCGAGCGTTTCGACGACGAAGTTGCTGTTCGTGTAGACGCAGATGTCGGCCGCGATCTGCATCGCCTTGCGGGCGATCTCCTCGGCGTCCTTGTCGGTATCCATCAACGCGCGGGCGGCGGCCAGCGCATAATTGCCGCCGGAGCCGATGGCCATGACGCCATGCTCGGGCTCGAGCACGTCGCCGGTGCCGGTCAGCGCCAGCGAGACCGACTTGTCGGCGACCAGCATCATCGCTTCCAGGCGGCGCAGATAGCGGTCGGTGCGCCAGTCCTTGGCGAGCTCGACGCAGGCGCGCGTCAACTGGTCGGGATATTGCTCGAGCTTGGCTTCGAGGCGTTCAAGCAGGGTGAAGGCGTCGGCGGTGGCGCCGGCGAAACCGGCGATGACGCTGCCCCCCTTGCCGATGCGGCGCACTTTCTTGGCATTGCCTTTCATGATGGTCTGGCCAAGGCTGACCTGGCCGTCGCCGGCGATCACAACCTTGTTGCCCTTGCGCACGCTGATGATGGTCGTGGCGTGCATGGTCAGTTCATTCGACATTTCCAGCTCCGATTCGCGCTATCCCTTTGAAAGGCGATCGGCGCGGTACGAGTGACTTTTGATTGCCATATGTATGCATGAGGCGAGTGAATGCAAACCGCCCCGCAGCAAGGCCGATACCGTCCGGAAAGGCAACTGGCAATCGCCGGATCATGCTGATAGAAGGCTCTCGTTTTCAAGCCCGTGCCACGGGACTAGGACCGCAAGGACTTAAGTTATGCCGCCCCGTTCCGCAGAAATCAGCCGCAAGACCAAGGAAACCGAGATTTCGGTGTCGCTTCATGTCGACGGCAAGGGCAAATCCGACATTGCGACGGGCGTCGGCTTCTTCGACCATATGCTCGACCAGCTGTCGCGCCATTCACTGATCGACATGACGGTGAAGGCCAAGGGCGACCTGCACATCGACGATCACCACACCGTCGAGGATACCGGCATCGCGATCGGCCAGGCGCTGAGCAAGGCCTTGGGCGAGCGGCGCGGCATCATGCGCTATGCCTCGATCGACCTTGCCATGGACGAGACGCTGACGCGGGCGGCGATCGATGTATCCGGCAGGCCGTTTCTGGTCTGGAACGTCGCCTTCTCGTCGCCGAAGATCGGCACCTTCGACACCGAGCTGGTGCGCGAATTCTTCCAGGCGCTGGCGCAGAATGCCGGCATCACGCTGCATGTGACCAATCACTACGGCGCCAACAATCATCACATCGCGGAAACCTGCTTCAAGGCGGTGGCGCGGGTGCTGCGCGCGGCGCTGGAGCCCGACCCGCGTCAGCTTGATGCGGTGCCCTCCACCAAGGGATCCCTGAAAGGATAGCCCTATGGCCATCTATGTCGTGATGGAGCGGCCGGCCGGGAGCAACAAGGCCGAGGATGCGATCTTGGTGCGCGATGGCTTCACCTGGCTCGGGTTCCTGTTCTCGCCGGTCTGGCTCGCCTGGCACCGGTTGTGGATCGAGGCCTTGCTCACCTTCGCGGTCGCGGCGATCCTGTCGGTGCTCGGCGAAAAGCTCGGCCTCGAATGGGCTGGCTCGGCCCTGTCGCTCCTGGTGTCGCTTTATATCGGGCTCGAAGGACAGGGCCTGCGGATATCGGCGCTCCGCCGCCGGGGCTGGCTGGAATGGGGCGTGGTCGAGGCCGGCAATCTTGGCGGCGCCGAGGCGCGCTACGTGCTGGAAGCCGAAGGGCAAGAGGAAGAGCCGGCGCCCATGCCGCGCATCGTTCCCGATACGAACCAGGCGCGTCCGGCGCAGACAGGTATGGCGCTGGGGCTGACCCATACGCCGGGAAGGCCCTGACATGCGGGTAGCGATCATCGACTACGGCTCGGGCAATCTGCGCTCGGCCACCAAGGCCTTCGAGCGCGCCGCGCACGAGGCCGGCATTGCCGCGACCATCGATCTGACGGCCGATGCTGAGCGGGTGCGCAGCGCCGACCGCATCGTGCTGCCGGGCGTCGGCGCCTATGCCGACTGCGCCGCCGGCCTGCATGCCGTTGCCGGGATGTGGGAAGCGGTGGAGGAGGTGGCGATAGCCAAGGCGCGGCCGTTCCTCGGCATCTGCGTCGGCATGCAATTGATGTCGGAACGCGGCCTGGAGAAGACGATCACCAAGGGGCTCGGCTGGATCGCGGGCGACGTCAAGGAAATCACGCCCAGGGATCCGGCGCTGAAGATTCCGCAGATCGGCTGGAACACGATCGAGGTCACGCGCAAGCATCCGCTGTTTTCGGGCATCGAGACCGGCCCGAAAGGGCTGCATGCCTATTTCGTCCATTCCTATCATCTTGAAGCGAAGAACCCTGACGAGGTGCTGGCCGTCGCCGACTATGGCGGGCCGGTGACGGCGGCGGTTGCGCGCGACAACCTCGCCGGCACGCAGTTCCATCCCGAAAAGAGCCAGGCGCTCGGCCTGGCGCTGATCACCAATTTCCTGAAATGGAGGCCCTAGAGATGAGCAAGAAGGGCTATTGGATCGCCATGATCGACGTCCGCGACCCGGGCGCCTACAAGAACTACATCGAGGCCAACGCAAAGGCCTTCGCCAAATATGGCGCCAAGTTTCCGGTCCGGGCCGGACGCTACACAAATCCGGAGGGGCCAACGGGGAACCGCCATGTGGTGGTGGAGTTCGACTCCTATGAGACGGCGCTCGCCTGCTATCACTCGCCGGAGTACCAGGAAGCCTTGAAATTCCGGCTGGCGGCGTCGACCGGCCATTTCGTCATCGTCGAGGGCGCCTGACCGTGATCCTGTTTCCGGCAATAGACCTCAAGGACGGCAAATGCGTGCGCCTGAAGCACGGCGACATGGCGACCGCCACGATCTACAACGACGATCCGGCAGCCCAGGCGAGGGCCTTCGAGGAACAGGGTTTCGAGTGGCTGCACGTCGTCGACCTCAACGGCGCCTTCAAAGGCCAGAGCGTCAACTCCGCGGCGGTCGGCGCCATCCTCAAGGCGACGAAGAACCCGGTGCAGCTTGGCGGCGGCATCCGCACGCTGGCGCAGATCGAGGACTGGCTGGACCGCGGCCTGGCGCGCGTCATCCTGGGCACGGTGGCCGTACGCGAGCCCGAGCTAGTGAAGGAGGCCTGCAAGGCCTTTCCCGGCAGAATAGCGGTGGGCATCGACGCCAAGGGCGGCAAGGTCGCCGTCGAGGGCTGGGCGGAAGCCTCTGAGCTTGGCGTCATCGAACTGGCGAAGAAATTCGAGGGCGCGGGTGTGGCCGCCATCATCTACACCGACATCGACCGCGACGGCGTGCTCTCCGGCATCAACTGGGATTCGACGATCAGCCTCGCCGAGGCGGTGTCGATCCCGGTGATCGCCTCCGGCGGACTGGCCTCGATCGCCGACATCGTGCGCATGACCATGCCCGATGCCAAGAGGCTCGAAGGCGCGATCTCCGGCCGCGCGCTCTATGACGGGCGCGTCGACCCGGCGGAGGCACTGGCGATCCTGCGCGGCGAGGGGACGGAGGCAGAATAGTGAACATCTCCATCATCCTGGCGTCCTATGACAGCGGCCACTATCACGGCGGCTGCGGCCAGGGTCCCGACGCCTTGATCTCCGGCGGGCTGGCCGAGGCGCTGAAGCTCGCCGGCCACGACGTCGAAGTTCAAGAGATCGGCCAGTTGGTCGAGGATGAGCAGGAGCGCGAGATCGCAACGGGGTTTGCCGTCTGCAACGCCGTGTCGGGCGAGGTCCGCATAGCGCTGGACAAGGGCCGGTTTCCGATCGTGCTCGCCGGCAATTGCCTGACCAGTGCGGGTGCGGTGGCCGGTGAAGGCGCGGACGCCATCATCTGGGCCGACCAGCATGGCGACCTCAACACGCCCGATACGTCCACCTCCGGCTTTCTCGACGGCATGGCGCTGGCGACCGTGCTCGGCCTGTGCTGGCGGCGGATGGCGGCGCAGATTCCGGGGTTCAAGCCGATCGATCCGGTCCGCTGCGTGCTGGTCAACGCCCGCGACCTCGACCCGGCGGAGAGTGAATTGCTGGAGACGCTGCCGATCAGCCGCACCGAGTGCCCGGACTGGTCAGGCGCCGCGCAGAAGTTGAAGGCCACCGGAGCCGAGCGGGTCCACATGCATATCGATCTCGACGTTCATGACCCCGAGGAGCTGCAGGCCAATCGCTACACCACGCCAGGCGGTCCGGCGCCCGATGAGGTTCGCACCGCGATGTGCGGCCTCGCCGGCCCTCTGAGCATCGCCGGCCTCACCATCTCCGCTTACGATCCGGCATTCGACGCCAAGGGCGAGGTGCCGCCGCTGGTCGGCGAGCTGGTGGTCGATCTGCTTTCCACCATGGAGGGCCGCTGATGCTGAAGGCCCGCGTCATTCCCTGCCTCGACGTCAAGAACGGCCGCGTGGTGAAGGGCGTCAACTTCGTCGACCTGATCGACGCCGGCGATCCGGTGGAGGCCGCCAAGGCCTATGACGCGGCGGGCGCCGACGAGCTCTGCTTCCTCGACATCACCGCCTCGTCCGACGATCGCGAGACGATCTTCGATGTCGTCGCCCGCACGGCCGAACAATGTTTCATGCCGCTCACCGTCGGCGGCGGCGTGCGCCAGGTGGCCGACATCCGCAAGCTGCTTCTGGCCGGGGCCGACAAGGTGTCGATCAACACGGCGGCTGTGAAGAACCCGGACTTCGTCGCGAAAGCCGCCGACAAGTTCGGCAACCAGTGTATCGTCGTCGCCATCGACGCCAAGAAGGTGTCGGCGGCCGGCGAGGCCGACCGCTGGGAGATCTTCACCCATGGCGGGCGCGAGAAGACCGGCATCGACGCGGTCGAATTCGCCAGACGAATGGTCGATCGCGGCGCCGGCGAGATCCTGCTTACCTCGATGGACCGCGACGGCACCAAGGCCGGCTACGACATCGCGCTCACCCGCGCCATCGCCGACGCCGTGCGCGTGCCGGTCATCGCTTCGGGCGGTGTCGGCACGCTTGATCACCTGGTCGAAGGCATCCGCGACGGCCATGCCGGTGCCGTGCTTGCCGCCTCGATCTTCCATTTCGGCACCTACAGCATCGCCGAAGCCAAGGCGCATATGGCTAAAGCCGGCATTCCTATGCGGCTGGACTCGGCCGTCCATCGGACTTAAAGCATGATCCCGAAAAGTGGGAACCGGTTTTCGGAAAAGATCATGCTTAAACAAACAGATAGATGACTGCTATGGCTCAATTTTCGCTCGCCGAGCTGGAATCGATCATCCATCAGCGCGCCCATTCCGGCGACACCGAGTCATGGACGGCGAAACTCTTCGCCAAGGGCATGGACAAGGCGGCGCAGAAGCTCGGCGAGGAAGCGGTCGAGACCGTGATCGCCGCCATTCGCGGCGACAGGCAGGCCCTCGTTTCGGAAAGCGCGGATCTTATATATCATTGGCTTGTCGTCCTTGGCATTGCGGGCGTCCCGCTGGACGACGTGCTGAAGGAGCTCGAGGGCCGAACCGGCCGCTCGGGCATCGCCGAGAAGGCGTCCCGGCCCCGGGACTGATCGCAAGAGACGGATAGAGCATGATGTCGCCCGAAAACCGCTTCGCACTTTTCGGCATCATGCTCTAGGAGGGCAGGAGACTCGATGGACCAGCTTGCTCCTACCGAGAAATATTCCCCCTATCGCTTCTTCTCGGCCGAGCAATGGTCGCAATTCCGCGCCGACACGCCGCTCACGCTTACCGAGGACGAGATCGACCGGCTGCGCTCGCTCAACGACCCGGTCGACCTCGAAGAGGTCAAGCGCATCTATCTGTCGCTGTCCCGCCTGCTTTCGGCGCATGTCGAGGCGAGCCAGCTTCTGTTTCGGCAGCGCCAGGCCTTTTTCAACGCGCAGGACATCGTCAAGACGCCGTTCATCATCGGCATCGCCGGCTCGGTCGCGGTCGGCAAATCGACCACGGCCCGCGTGTTGAAGGAATTGCTGGCGCGCTGGCCGTCGAGCCCGAAGGTCGATCTCATCACCACCGACGGCTTCCTTTTGCCCAACGAGATCCTGCGCCGCGACAATCTGATGGAGCGCAAGGGCTTCCCCGACAGCTACGACGTCGGCGCGCTGCTCAGGTTCCTTTCGGGCATCAAGTCGGCGCAGCGCAATGTCCGCGCCCCCGTCTATTCGCACTTGACCTACGACGTCATTCCCGGCGAATTCGTCACAATCGACAGGCCGGACATATTGATCTTCGAAGGCATCAACGTGCTGCAGCCGGGGAAGCTGCCCAAGGACGGCAAGATCGTGCCGTTCCTGTCGGACTTCTTCGACTTCGCCATCTATATCGATGCCGACGAGAAGCTGATCCACCAGTGGTATATCCAGCGCTTCATGCGGCTGCGCGAGACCGCCTTCCGCAACCCGGACTCCTTCTTCCACCGCTATTCGCAGCTTTCGCAGGACGCCGCTCGCGCCATCGCCGAGGGCCTGTGGACCAACATCAACCTGAAGAACCTGCGCGAGAACATCCTGCCGACGCGGGCGCGGGCCGACCTCATCCTGCGCAAGGGCGCCAACCACCTGGTCGAAGAGGTGGCACTGCGGAAGCTTTGAAATTCAACGCATAACTTAAAGCCATCTTAACCCCGGCCTTTCTATTGTCGTGCCCAATCGGCGGGCTTGGGCAGACTATGAACGCGCCATTTCTTCACATCGATCGCACGACGCCGGACCGCCTCGCCCGCCCGAAGAACGGGTTGGCGACGATCACGTTGATCATACCGGTTCACAATGAGGAAGCCGCGATCGCGCCATTCCTGAAGGCCGTGCGCGAGGCCATCGACCCGCTGCGCGAGCGTGCCGCTTTCGAGTTCATTTTCGTCAACGACGGCAGCAACGACGCGACACTGGACCGGCTGATCGAGGCACAGCGTGCCGACCCACGCATCAATGTGATCGACCTTTCGCGTAACTTCGGCAAGGAAGCGGCGCTGACCGCCGGCCTCGACGCCTGCGATGCGGATGCGGCGATTCCGATCGACGTCGATCTGCAAGACCCGCCAGACGTCATCCCGTTGCTGGTCGACAAGTGGCGCGAAGGATATGAGGTTGTCCTTGCCAAGCGCGCGGACCGGTCGAGCGACAGTTTCCTCAAACAGCGCTCCGCCTCGCTGTTCTATCGCGTGCATAACTGGATCGCGCAGCAGAAGATTCCGGACGATGTCGGCGACTTCCGACTGATCGACCGCCAAGTGATCGACGCGCTGCGTTCTCTGCCGGAGCGCCGGCGTTTCATGAAAGGGCTGTTCGCCTGGGTCGGCTTTCGCACCGCGACGGTCGAATATGTGCGCGACCAGCGCATCGCTGGTCAGTCCAAATTCTCCGGATGGAGACTGTGGAACTTTGCGCTCGAAGGCATCACCAGCTTCTCCACCGCTCCGCTCGAGATCTGGACCTATGTCGGCGCGGCGATTTCGGCCCTTTCGTTTCTCTACGGGCTGGTGATCATCGCCAAGACGCTGCTCTTCGGCATCGATGTGCCCGGTTATGCCTCGCTGCTGGTCAGCGTGCTTTTCCTCGGCGGGATCCAACTGCTGGGCATCGGCATCATCGGGCAATATCTCGGCAGGGTTTATGCGGAGATCAAGCAGCGCCCAATCTATATCGTGCGCCGTGTGTTCGGGGGTGGGAACTGATGGAACTCGATGCCTATCGCAATATGGCGGCAACCGAGGACAGGCACTGGTGGTTCTGCGGCCGCCGCGCAATCGCAGAGGCGGTCATCCGCGGACTTGCGCTGCCCGCCCGCGCGCAAATTCTCGAGATCGGCGCCGGCACCGGCGGCAATATTGCCATGCTGGAACAGTTCGGCGCGGTCACTGCGGTGGAAATGAGCGATCTCGCACGGCAGATCGCGCGCGAGAAGACCGGCCGCGACTTCCTTGCCGGCCATCTCCCCGACAACATGCCGGTGGAGCCCGCGAGCTTCGACCTAGTTTGTCTGTTCGACGTGCTCGAGCATGTCGCGGAAGATGAGGCGTCGCTGGCGGCGATCCGACAGATGCTGAAGCCGGGCGGCAGGGTCGTTCTCACCGTGCCCGCGCATCAATGGCTCTGGAGCACGCATGATGTCGGATTGCATCATATGCGGCGCTACTCGCGCAATTTGCTGAAAACGCGCATCGAGCGGGCGGGCTATCGCATCGAGAAGCTTAGCTATACCAACGCGGCGCTGTTCCCGGTGGCGGCTGCCGCGCGGCTGGCCGACCGGTTGCGCCGTTCGAACACCGCCTCCGGGCAGGTGATGCCGCCAAGGCCGATCAACGCCGCAATGAAAGCGTTGTTTTCGGCTGAAAGCTGGATTTTGCCGAATTCCGGGCTGCCATTCGGCGTCTCGCTGCTTGCGGTGTTCGGTAAGGACATGGTGTGCGAAGCCAGGCTGGCTGCCTGACAGCGGCATGTTGACCTTAATTCGTCAATACAGGCTCTCGCGCTTTGCCGCCATCGGCGGCGCAGCCACGCTGATCTATGCTCTCTGCGCGCTGCTTCTCGCGGACTGGGCGCCGCTGTCGACGACATCGGCATCCATCATCGCTTATGCCATCGCCGGGGCGTTTTCCTATGCGGGGCACAAATATTTCACCTTCGTCTCGGCCGGAGCCCACAGGTTCGAGTTGCCGCGTTTTCTGCTGCTCAACGCAACGGGACTGGCCATTGCCGCCGCGTTGCCGGGACTGCTTACAGGACGACTTGGAATGCCGGCAGCGGTTCCTGTCCTGCTGACATGCGTCGCCGTGCCGCTGGTCAACTACATCATGCTTGGTCGCTGGGTCTTCCGTGATGCCTAAGGCGAGAAAGATGCACGATTTGCGGTTCTCGAAGGCGATCCGATGGGTGCAGGCCGCCACCTATGTTCAAGGACTTGCGCGATGAGCGCCGTCCAGCATGACTCGGAATTGGATGCGCCCGGCTTTGTCGCGCAGACCGCGCAACTGTGGACCGTGGCGTTCAGCCTACTGGTGCTGGCGGCTGCCGTTCCCTGGCAAGCCCGGTGGGGCGTCATATCCGACACCAGCTGGATAATCACCATGTGCGAGCGGATGCTCGGCGGCGACCGGCTGTATGTCGATCTGATCGAAACCAATCCGCCGTTCACGCCATGGATGATCATGCCGGCCGTGGCGCTCGCGCATCAACTCGGCGTGTCGCCAGAGATCGCTGTCCATGTCTACGCCTATGCGATCTGCCTGGCCGGATTGGGCCTCGCCGCGCTGATCGCCAGGCAGGCCGGCTTTGCCGAGAACCGCACACTGTTTTCGCTGCTGCCCCTGTTCCTGGCCCTGCTGGTCATCTTTCCCGGTAATGCCTTCACCCAGCGTGAGCATCTGGGGATCGCGCTGCTTCTGCCCTTGCTGGTGCTGACAGCCTGGCGTGCGGCGCCGATCGAGGGGCGAAGGCCCAGCCTGCCCATGGCGGCAATTGCAGGGCTCAGCGGCAGCATACTGGTGCTGGTGAAGCCCTACTACGCGCTGGTGGTGCTCGTTCCGGCTCTTTATGCGGCCTGGCGCCGCCGGTCGATCCGGCCGCTTTTCGCGTTTGAATACTGGGTGATCGGCCTGGTCTGCGTCGCCTATGTCGTTGCCGTGCAGCATTTCTATCCGGAATTCCTCCACGTCATCTACCCGATGCTGGCCGACACCTACATGCGGGTGCACAACGTGCAGGCGCTGATAGGCTATGGGCCGATCTATCTGGTCTCGCTCTTGATGCTGCGCTTTCTTCGACCAGGATTGCCCATGTCGCCGTTGGTTGCCATCTTCACGCTCGCTTCGCTGGCGGCGACGGTGCCGCTGATCTACCAGGCCAAGGGCTGGCCCTATCACGCCTTTCCGGCATTCAGCCTGATGCTCGGAGCGCTGCTGTTGAGGACGGCGCAAATCGACCCGACGCCTCGTTCGTCGCCGCGCACGGCGATGGAACCGGGGCGCAAGGTGCTGCTGGCCGCCGTCATCGCTGCCGCCGCCATGCCATTCATGCAAACGCAGAAGCCGGGCGCCGAGTTGGTCGCCAGGGTCGAGGCTGCGGTTCAACAGCCGACGATCGCGCTTGTCGGCTCCGACATCGCGGCCGGTCATCCATTGGCGCGCATGCTCGGTGGAAAGTGGATCTCGAGCTATTGCAGCGACTGGCTCGGCGGGTTTGCCCTTTATCTCTCGGCAATCGAGACGCAGACCGGCAATCAGATGGCCGCGAACCACTACCGGCAGGTCGCCGACCGCTACATCGACGGCAAGCTCGCTGAACTCGAAGCGAAGCGGCCCGCGGTGATCATCGTTCAGAAGACCGACAGAGGCTTGAACGCCGAGCTTTCCCGACGGCAGGACTATGTCGGCTTCATGCGGGATTACCGGCAGATCGCCGAGGATGATGGCGTGCAAGTGATGCTGCGCAACGCCGGCATCAGCCAGGCAGGGTCACCCGCCGAAGCGTCAAATTGATACGGCCGCCATTCCTCAAGAGCGCCGAGGTCGCGGAGTAGATGCGGTCGACGCCGTGAAAGCAGAGGCGGCCCTCGCCGCCGAGCACGACGACATCGCCGCTCTTCAGCCTGAACGATTTCGTGCCGCCCTCGCGCGTGGTCTGGCCGACGCGGAACAGACAGTCGTCGCCGAGCGACACCGACACGACGGGCGCTGCGAAATCCTGCTCGTCGCGGTCCTGGTGCAGACCCATCCTGGCGTCGCCCGAATAGAAATTGACGAGGCAGGCTTCCGGCGGATGCGCATAGGCCGAGACCTCGCGCCACAATTGCAGCAAGGCTTCGGGGATCGGCGGCCACGGCTCCCCCGTCACCGGATGCGTCGGCTGGTAGCGATAGCCTCGATCCTTGTCGGTGACCCAGCCGAGCGTGCCGCAATTGGTCATGCGCACGCTCATCTCCTTGCCGGTGCGCGGCATGGCCGGCACATAGAGCGGCGCCGCCTGCACCACGCGCCTGATCTCCTCGACAAGCGCTTCCTGCGCGGGGCGCGAAAGATACCCCGGCATGTGACGGACGCCCTTGGGCAGAACAAGCATGGGATATGCGCCTCTTCGGTTGATGCGGCCCAGCATGCCACCGACAAAGGAAAACGGCGACCCGAAAGCCGCCGTTCCGTCATTGCCTATCGATCACCGGTCAGGCGAGGTCGGGGATGCGCAGGACCTGGCCGGGATAGATCTTGTCGGGATGGGCCAGCATCGGCTTGTTTGCCTCGAAGATGATGTTGTTCTTGGCGCCCTCGCCCTTGCCGTAGTTCTTTTCGGCGATCTTCCAGAGGTTATCGCCCTTCTGGACGGTGTAGAAGGTCGGTTCCTTGGCCGGGCTTGCCGCCTTGCCGGCTTCAGGCGCGACCTGCAATTCGTCGGCCTGCACCTTGGAAACGCCAAGCGTGTTGCCGACGGCAATGACGGCCTTCTCGAAGACCGACTGATCCTTGACCATGCCCTTCAGCACGGCGGTGTCGCCCTGGACGGCGACTTCGACACCGTCTGTGCCCAGTTTGTGCGAATCGAGCTCCTTCTTGAGCGTGTCGGCGGAGGGCGCCGCCTCGTCCCCGCCAATGCCCAGTTTCTTGCCGACACTCTTGACGAAATCGAACATACCCATTGCTGGCCTCCTTAGCTGTAGCAACGGCCGAACCTTGCACCTGTCATGCCAAATGGAAAGCGTTTTATGCGCGCGGGCGTTGCATCGCCTAGTCGCTCTCGACCCGGCCGCGCAGCTTCTTCACGGTGGATCGCCCGGCTTTGGTCTTGAGGCGCCGCTCCACGGCGCCCTTCGAGGGCTTGGTCTTCTTGCGCGGCGGCGGCGGCGGCTCGGCGGCCTTGGCGACCAGTGCAGTCAGCCTGGCCCGCGCGTCGGCGCGGTTCTGCTCCTGGGTGCGGAAGCGGCCGGCCTCGATGACGATGACGCCGTCCTTGGTGGCACGCTGGCCGGCGAGCCTGATGGCGCGTTCCCGCACCCGCTCCGACAGGCCGGATGCATTTGCAGCGTCGAAGCGAAGCTGCACGGCCGTCGCCACCTTGTTGACGTTCTGCCCGCCCGGACCGGACGAGCGGATGAAATCCTCATGCAGGTCACCCGGGTGGATGACCGCGTCACTGGCGATGATGATCCTGTCGTCGGCACTCATGCCGCAGTCATGACGCGACAGGCGCGAAAAGAAAAGGCCCGGCCTGGGCCGGGCCTTAGCAATCCCTCTGGCGGTTATTCCGCCGCTTCCTGCAGCCGCGGCGCGGCGCCGATGATGGCCGCATCGACATGCTGCTCGAATTTCTCGAAGTTGACGGCGAACATATTGACCAGCTTCGCTGCCTGGCGGTCATAGGCCGCCTTGTCGGCCCAGGTCGAGCGCGGATCGAGAACGGCGCCGTCGACGCCCGGAACCGCCACCGGCACCTCGAAGCCGAAATTGGCGTCGGTGCGGAATTCGGCGGCATTGAGCGAGCCGTCGAGCGCGGCGCCGAGCAGCGTGCGCGTCACCTTGATCGGCATGCGGCGGCCGGTGCCGTAAGCGCCGCCGGTCCAACCGGTGTTGACCAGCCAGCAATCGACGCCATGGCTGGCGATCAGCTCGCGCAGCAGATTGCCGTATTCGGACGGATGGCGCGGCATGAAGGGCGCGCCGAAGCAGGTCGAGAACGTCGCCTCGGGCTCGATGACGCCCTTCTCGGTCCCGGCGACCTTCGCGGTGTAGCCGGAGAGGAAGTGGTACATGGCCTGGGCCGGCGTCAGCCTGGCGATCGGCGGCATGACGCCGAAGGCATCGGCGGTCAGCATGATGACGTTCTTCGGGTGGCCGGCGCGGCCGGTCCTCGAGGCATTGGGGATGTAATCCAGAGGATAGGCGCAGCGCGTGTTTTCAGTGAGGCTGCCGTCATCGAAATCGGGCACGCGGCCGGCGTCCAGAACCACATTCTCCAGCACCGTGCCGAAACGCTGCGTTGTGGCGAAGATCTCCGGCTCGGCCTCGGCCGACAGCCTGATCGTCTTGGCATAGCAGCCGCCCTCGAAGTTGAAGATGCCATGCGGCCCCCAGCCATGCTCGTCGTCGCCGATCAGCGTGCGCGACGGGTCGGCCGACAGCGTCGTCTTGCCGGTGCCGGACAGGCCGAAGAAGACGGCCGCGTCGCCGGCGGGCCCTTCATTGGCCGAGCAATGCATCGGCATGACGCCCTTTTCCGGCAACAGGTAGTTCAGCACGGTGAACACCG
>NZ_RZSC01000909.1:0-2113 GCF_003998155.1 Mesorhizobium sp. M1E.F.Ca.ET.063.01.1.1 | reverse complement strand
TCTTCTCGCCGATCGGCGAGAAGAAGCGGCAGGTCGGGCTGGCGGTGCCGGCAGGGCGCATGGGCGATCCGGACGATTATCGGGGCGCGGCCATTTTCCTGGCCTCGAGCGACGCCGATTATGTCGTCGCGCAAACCCTTAATGTGGACGGCGGCAACTGGATGAGCTGAAGCGGGGGTGAGGCTTCAGGCCGCGGCAGCCGTCGCCGTGCTCTCGGCGAAGGGGGCCTTCGGCAAGCAAGTCCTGGAGGTGGGCTACCGGCATTTCGGAAGCCGCCTTCGCCGAGGAATTGCCTGGACCGGCACGATGTTTCTCAGTGTAGAATGGGAGTTCATGAGGGCAGCGGGTGTTGGCCGTCATAGCTGCGTTGGGGGGTAGCCGAGATGGATGCGGAAAAGTCGATCTGCAAACTGACCGAGGCGCCGATCACCTGCACAACACCGCTTCAGGGGCTGTGAGGATGTCGGGCGAGGCGAGGCGCTGGTCGTTCCTCGCGCTGGCTTGCCTGGCCGTGGTTCTTTCGCTCACCACCTGGTTTTCGGCAACGGCGGTGATTCCCGAACTCGAGACGCGCTGGCAGCTTGGCGCCGCCGCAGCGGCCTGGCTGACCAACGGCGTGCAGGCGGGCTTCGTCATCGGAGCGCTGACCTCGTCGATCCTTGGGCTGCCGGACCGTTGGCGGCTCAATCGCATGATGGCGGGCGCGGCGGCGCTGGCAGGGGCGGCGAACCTGGTCCTGCTGATCGAGCCCGGCGCTGTCGTTGCGGGCCTCGCCCGGTTCGTCACCGGCATTGCGCTGGCGGGTGTCTATCCGCCGGCGATAAAGCTGATGGCGACCTGGTTTCGCAAGGAGCGCGGCCTGGCGCTCGGCCTGCTGATCGCGGCGCTGACGCTCGGCTCGGCGCTGCCGCATTTGGTGCGGGCCATCGGCGCCGGGGTCGACTGGCGCGTCGTCGTGAGCGCCAGCTCGTTGTGCGCGTTCGTCTCCGCGGCAATCTTCGGACGCGCCCTGCATGAAGGCCCGTTTCCATTTGCGCGATCGGTCGTCGACCCACGCCAGGTCGGGGCGATTATCCGCGACCGCCCGGTCATGCTCGCCAATCTCGGCTATTTCGGCCACATGTGGGAGCTCTACGCCATGTGGGGCTGGTTCCTGGCTTATGCGGGAGCCGCGCTTGCTGCCGGCAACCCGATCTTTTCCGGAAATGTTTCGCTGCTCACCTTCGCGGTGATCGCAGTGGGCGCGCTCGGCGCCGCCGGCGGCGGCCTGCTGGCCGATCGTGTCGGCCGCTGCAACACAACGGCGCTGTCGATGGCGCTATCCGGCGCGTGCGCACTGCTGATCGGCGTCTTCTTCGACGGTCCGTCCTGGCTGTTCGTCGCCGTCGCCCTGGTCTGGGGCGTCTCGGTCGTTGCCGACTCCGCGCAATTCTCGGCCGCCGTGACGGAACTTGCCGAGCCGCATCTCGTCGGATCGGCGCTGGCCTTCCAGATGGGTATCGGCTTTGCCATCACCATCGCCGCCATCTGGATGGTGCCGCTGTTCGGCGAGGCCATCGGCGGCTGGCGCTGGGCGTTCCTGTTGCTGGTGCCTGGTCCGGCCATCGGCGCCGCCGCAATGCTGGCGCTGCGGGCCGATCGGTCGGCGCTCAAGCTTGCCGGCGGCCGGCGGTAGGTTCCGGCTGGCCGTCGAATCCTGGGCGTGGCCGGAAAGCTCCGTCCAGCCACGCGCTCACCCCCGCCGGGCGCTTTCTCCGGTTCCTGCCGATTGGGAGGAACGATCTCGCGGCTGACGCATTTTGGTTCCCATCAACAGTTTGAGGGAATCCATGCGCATTGCCCATGTCGCGCCGCTCTATGAGTCCGTCCCCCCGAGATTTTACGGCGGCACCGAGCGCATCGTCTCTTATCTCACCGAAGCGCTGGTGGAATTGGGGCACGATGTGACGCTGTTCGCCAGCGGCGACAGCGAGACCTCGGCGCGGTTGGTGCCCGGCCGCGACCAGGCGATCAGGCTCGACCCGCGGCCGAAGAAATCGGAGATCGCGGCCCATCTCGCGATGCTTGCTGACGTGCGCGAGCGGGCCGGCGAGTTCGACGTCATCCACTTCCA
>NZ_RZSC01000908.1:0-2121 GCF_003998155.1 Mesorhizobium sp. M1E.F.Ca.ET.063.01.1.1 | reverse complement strand
GCGTGGTCACGGGCTCCGGCGGCGCTTTCCTTGTGCTGGAGCGGCGCGAGCATGCGAAAAGCCGCGGCCGCAGGATCTACGCCGAGCTCGGACCGGTCGTTTCCGGCCGCGCCCGGCGCCGGCGCGGCGAGTTGAACACCGAGATCGCCAAGCTGCTGAAGCAAGCGGCGCTGCCTGATGGGGAGTTGCTGACCATTTCCGGTGCGTCGGGCGCGCACGCCGCCACCGCGGCCGAGAAGGAAGTGCTCGACGCCAACCCGGCGCTTGCCGTGCGCGCGTTCTCGACGCTCACCGGCCATATGAAGGAAGCGCAATTCCCCTTCGCGGTGGCGCTTGCGGCACTCGCCGTCGACCGCAAGGCCGGTTACCCTGTCTTCGATGCCACAGTGGAGCGGCCATTCGAAGGCGCGCCCAATTCCGTCCTTGCAACCGCGATCGGCTATCACCAATTCGAGGGCCTGGGGCTGATCAAAGCCGCATAGATTTGTTTTATGCAATTCCGTACGGAAAACCGCGACACGCTTTTCCCGGAATTGCTCTAGACCGAGGCACACAAAAACATGGCCAATCTCCGCGATCACATGGGCAGGCCGGTCGTCGCCGTGACCGGCATCGGCGTGGTGACCTCGCTGGGCGTCGGCAAGGCAGACAACTGGGCGGCGCTGACCTCCGGCAAATCCGGCATCCACCCGATCACCCGCTTCCCCGTCGATCATCTGAACACCCGCATCTCCGGCATGGTCGATTTCCTGCCGTCGAGCTCCAAGGGTGCCAGCCCCCTCACCTATGAGCTTGCCGAGACGGCCGCCCAAGAGGCGGTCTCGGAAGCGGGCCTCGATTCCGGCGATTTCGGCGGGCCGCTGTTTCTTGCTTCGCCGCCGGTCGAGCTCGACTGGGCCGACCGTTTCTCGCTCTACAATTCCGACAAGAAGGACAATGGCGCCGAAAGGCTGCTGCGGGTGGCGCGCGGGCTGAAGGAGCTCGACATCTTCGAGACCACACAGTTCGGTTCGATCGCCGATCACCTCGCCGACCGCTTCGGCACGCGCGGCCTGCCGATCACGTTGTCCACCGCTTGCGCCTCCGGCGCCACGGCCATCCAGCTCGGCGTCGAGGCGATCCGCCGCGGCGAATGCGACAAGGCGCTGTCGATCGGCGCGGACGGATCCGCGACGGCCGAAGCGCTGATCCGCTTTTCGCTCCTTTCGGCGCTCTCCACCCACAACGACATCCCGGAAAAGGCTTCAAAACCCTTTTCCAAGGATCGCGACGGCTTCGTCCTTGCCGAAGGTTCCGGCGCGCTGGTGCTGGAATCGCTGGAGGCGGCACTTGCCCGCGGCGCGACCATCCTCGGCATCATGCGCGGCTGCGGTGAGCGCGCCGACGACTTCCACCGCACCCGCTCCAAGCCCGATGCCTCGCCGGCGATCGCCACGGTGCGCGCCGCCCTTGCCGATGCCGGCTTGAGCGAGGACGAGATCGACTACGTCAACGCGCACGGCACCTCGACGCCGGAAAACGACAAGATGGAGCACCTGTCGCTGTCGACCGTGTTCGGCGAGCGGGTCGGCTCGATGCCGATCTCTTCGAACAAGTCGATGATCGGCCACACGCTGTCGGCCGCCGGCGCGGTCGAGGCCGCATTCTCGCTGATGACCATGCGCGAAAGCGTCATTCCGCCGACGATCAATTACGACAATCCGGATCCAGCGATCGTGCTCGACGTGGTGCCGAACAAGAAGCGCAACGCCGAAGTCGGCACGGTTCTGTCGAATTCCTTCGGCTTCGGCGGCCAGAACACCTGCCTTGTCATGGCGCGGGAACCGGTCTAAGCGGACGTTTTTCCGCCTCCAAAGTACCGACAGGCCAAATGCGCGCATTGCAACTTATCGAGGACCGCCGCCTTGAAACGGTGGACCTGCCGCCTCCCCCGCCGCCTTCGCTCGGCGAAGTGACGCTCCGCATCAAGGCGGTGGCGCTCAACCATATCGACGTCTGGGGCTGGCGCGGCATGGCTTTCGCCAAGCGCAAGCTGCCGCTGGTCATCGGCGCCGAGGCCTCCGGCGAGGTCGAGGCGGTCGGACCAGGTGTTTCCAATCTCCTGCCGGGACAGTTGGTGTC
>NZ_RZSC01000907.1:0-2122 GCF_003998155.1 Mesorhizobium sp. M1E.F.Ca.ET.063.01.1.1 | reverse complement strand
GCCTTCGGACCTGCTGGCAAGCTGTCTCGTCGGCGGCATTGCCCGCGCCGAACTTCCGTTCGAGCCCAAGGGACTGACCGGACGGACGCTCGCGCCGCAGGACTTCGTGCTGCCGCCGCTGCCGAACCAGCTCTTCACCCGCGACAGTTCCTGCTGGATCTATCGCGCTGTTTCCGTCAATGCCATGTATTGGCCCGCCAGGCGGCCCGAGGCGGCTAACGTCGAGGCTGTCTACCGCTTCCACCCGCGGTTTCGCGACAGCGGCATTCCATTCGTGTCTCCCGGAGCCGGAACAGGCATCAGCCTGGAAGGCGGGGACGTCATGCCCGTCGGCGGAGGCGTCGTCCTCGTCGGCATGGGCGAACGCACCACGCCGCAGGCGGTGGGCGACCTTGCCCGCAGCCTGTTCGCCGCCGGAGAGGCCACGCGCGTGATCGCGGCGCTGATGCCCCGCGACCGCTCCTTCATGCATCTCGACACCGTCTTCACCTTCTGCGACCGGGACCTTGCCACCATGTATCCGCCCGTGGTCGAGCGGCTGCGCTGCTTCTCGATCCGGCCCGGAGACGGCGATGCGGCGGTCGATGTCAGGGAAGAAAACGCCCCTTTCACGACGGTCGTGGCGGAGGCGCTTGGACTGAAATCACTCCGGATCATCACCACCGGCGGCGACCGTTACGAGGCTGAACGCGAGCAGTGGGACGACGGCAACAACGTCGTCGCGGTCGAGCCGGGTATCGTCATCGGCTACGATCGCAACGTCTATACGAACACGCTTCTGCGCCGCGCGGGGGTTGAGGTGATCACCGTCGAGGGCGCCGAGCTCAGCCGCGGCCGCGGCGGCGGCCATTGCATGACCTGCCCCATCGCCCGCGACCCGATCTGAAAGGACAGCAAATGTCGATCAACCTGCATGGCCGCTCGGTGCTCTCGCTGGACGACCTCTCGCCCGAGGAGATCCGCTTCCTCCTGAAGCTGGCCGCCGATCTCAAGGCCGCCAAGCAAGCCGGGCATGAGATACCGCGCCTTGTTCGCAAGAACATCGCGCTCATCTTCGAAAAAGACTCCACGCGCACGCGGACGGGGTTCGAGGTGGCCGCCTACGATCAGGGCGCCCACGTTACCTATTTCGGTCCCACCGGCAGCCATATCGGACACAAGGAGTCCATGAAGGACACCGCGCGCGTGCTCGGCCGGATGTATGACGCGATCGAATATCGCGGCTTTGCGCAGCATCAGGCCGAGTTGCTTGCCGCGCATGCCGGGGTGCCTGTCTACAACGGTCTGACGAACGAGGCGCATCCGACGCAGATCCTTGCCGATTTCATGACGATGCGCGAATTCACGCACAAGCATCTTTCCGACATGACCGTCGCCTTCGTTGGCGAGGGACGGGACAATGTCGCTCAGTCCCTGGCCGTGGGCGCCGCCAAGGTCGGCATCGACATGCGTATCGCTTCACCGAAGGAGCTCTGGCCGGACGAGGAATTCTGCGCCCATGTGAGGACTTTGGCGGAGCGCAACGGCGGCCGGTTCAGATTGGACGAAGACGTGAAGGCTTGTGTCGAAGCTGCCGACTTCATCTACACGGATGTGTGGGTTTCCATGGGGGAAGACAAGTCTGCCTGGCCGGAGCGCATTCGTCTCCTGACGCCCTACCGGGTAACGAGCGAAGTGATGTCGGCAAGCGGCAATCCGCACGTGAAATTCATGCATTGCCTGCCTGCGTTCCATGACACCGAGACTGAAGTCGGCGCCTACGTCGCGCGCGAATATGGGATCGACTGCATGGAAGTTTCCGACGAGGTATTCGAGTCGAGCGCGTCGATCGTCTTCGACCAGGCGGAAAACCGCATGCATACGATCAAGGCGCTGCTCGTCGCCACGATCGGCAACTGAGATGCTGATCGTCGCCGCGCTCGGCGGGAACGCGCTTTTGCGGCGCGGCGAGCCGATGACCGCCGAGAACCAGCGCAGCAATGTCAAGCGTGCCGCATCCGTGCTGGCGGCGCTGATCAGCGAAGGACACTCGGTCGTAATCACGCATGGCAACGGCCCCCAGGTGGGCCTGCTGGCGCTGCAGGCCGCCGCCGACCCGGAGCGTGAGGCGTTCCCATTGGAT
>NZ_RZSC01000906.1:0-2125 GCF_003998155.1 Mesorhizobium sp. M1E.F.Ca.ET.063.01.1.1 | reverse complement strand
GCCTCGGAAAGCTGCGACAGCAGCGCGCGGCGCTTGGTGTCGATCTCATCGGGCGCGTCGGCCAGCCTCTCGCGCTCGGCTTCGGCTTCGGCCTTGCGTTCACCGAGAGCGGCGATCTGCGTCGAGGCATTCTCGGCGCGCTCCAGCCAGTTCTTGCGCTCCGTGCCGATGGCGTCGAGCCTGCGCATGCGCGCCTCTGCCTCGCGCCGCAATCCTTCATGCACGGCGCGGGCATCGGCAAGTGTGGCACGGTCGCGCGCGACGTTGGCGGAGACCTGTTCGAGCTGCAATTGGAGATCGCCGAGATCGGGCGCGTCCTTCAGCATCTCCTCGGCTTCGAGGAAGGCCGCTTGCGTCTCTTCATGGCTGTCGACGATGCGGGCACGCGCCTCCTCCTGCGCGGCACGCCGGCTCGCCAGCTCGCCGCCGGCCTTTTCGGCCTCGGCCAGCGCATTGCGCGCGGCATCCAGCCCGTGCTGGGCATCGCGGCCGGCCTGGCGCGCGTTGCGCTCGGCCTCGCTCGCCTGGCGCATCGCCTGCTCGGCGCGCGCCAGTGCTTCCTCGGCCTCGCGCACGACGCGTGTCGCCTGCACGGCTTCGGCATCGAGCTCGGCCAGACGGTTCTTCTGCGCCAGCCGCTGCGCGGCCGCAGTCGGAGCATCGGCGCTGGCGGTGAGCCCGTCCCAGCGCCAGAGCGCGCCGTCGCGGCTGACCAGCCGCTGGCCCGGTGCCAGAAGCGCCTGCAGACGGCGGCCGTCGGCGCCATCGACGATGCCGATCTGAGCCAGCCGGCGGGCAAGCTGCGCCGGCGCGCGCACCACACTCGCTAGGCTCTTCACGCCTTCGGGCAGCGCCGCATCGCCGGGCTGGACCGCGCTCTCGCCCCAGTGCACCGGGGCGCTGCGGTCGAGCGGGACATCGAGGTCCTCGCCCAGCGCCGCACCAAGCGCGGTCTCGTAGCCGCGCTCAACGCTGATCTGCTCGAGCACCGAAGGGAAGAGGTCGCCACTTGCGGCATTGAGGATCTTGGCCAGCGTGCGCGCTTCGGTCTCGATGCGCTGCGATTCGGCCTTGGCGTCCTGCAGCGGCGGACGGGCGGCATTCTCGGCGGCGCGCGCCTCGGCGACCGCCTGCTCGGCGGCAATGGCACCTAGCTCGCTCTCCTCCAGGCGGGCGAGCGCGTCCTCGACAAGCAGGCGCTTCTCGGCGGGATCGGGCAGGCCGGAAATGCGCGCGACGATGTCGGAAAGCTCGCGGTCGACCTCGGCAAGCTGGCGGGCGAAGCGGTCGCGGCGCTCGGCGGTCTCGCGCAAGGTGCGCTCGATCTGGTGGCGCGAGGCGGCCGCCTCGGCGCGTTCGGCCGTCAGCGCAGCAAGTTTTGCTTCGCTTTGCGAGAGCGTCGCGCCGGCCTGCTCGAAAGCGGCGCGCGTGGTGGCCTCGCGTTCGGCGGCGCCAGCGTTTTCCGAATTGAGCTCGGCTTCCTCGGTGCGAAGACGCTCCAGGATGTCGGCATTGTCGCGCACCATCCGCTCCTCGCGGGCGATGTCGGCGTCGAGTTGCTGCAGCCGGCGTTCCAGCTCGGCCTGGCGCGAGCGGATGCGGCCGGCTTCCTCTTCGATCTGCGTCTTGGCGATCGACAGGCGCTGGAAGGCAGCAGCGGCGGCGGCTTCGGCGTCGCGCAGGTCCGGCAGCCGGTGCGCGGCGATGCCCTGCTCCCTGGCGGCCGCCATCTGGGCGGCGGCGCGGTCGCCGACCAGCGTGGTTGCTACGGCAAGCGCCGAGCGCGCCTCGCCTTCCTGGGTCTTGGCCAGCGTCCAGCGCAGATGCAGCAGCGTCGCCTCGGCCTTGCGGATATCGGCCGACAGGTTCTTGAAGCGCGAGGCCTGGCGCGCCTGGCGCTTCAGGCTCTCGATCTGGCTTTCCAACTCGCCGACGACGTCGTCCAGCCGCTCGAGGTTCTGCTCGGCCGCCTTCAGTCTCAGTTCGGCCTCGTGCCGGCGCGTGTGCAGGCCGGAAATGCCGGCAGCCTCTTCGAGAAGCGCGCGCCGGGCCTGCGGTTTTGCCTGGATCAGCTCACCGATGCGGCCCTGCCCGACCATCGAGGGTGAGCGCGCGCTTCTCGAAG
>NZ_RZSC01000905.1:0-2125 GCF_003998155.1 Mesorhizobium sp. M1E.F.Ca.ET.063.01.1.1 | reverse complement strand
GACCAGCCGCGCGCGGCGGCCCTGGAGGCGGGATCAAGATGTGTGAGGGCTACCGAAGCCAACGGTCGTTCTCCCTGAAACAGGAATGCCGGAGGGGAAGCCCTCCTCCGGCATTCTGACTGTGATGCTTACTTGTAGCGATTGTACTTGGTGAACGTCGCCTTCCAGTCGGAGGCGGTCTTGTCGAGCGCTTCCTGGGCGGTGCCCTTCCCGCCGACCACGAACGGATAGATGTTCTGGTTCAGCTGATCGAGCACTTCGGCATATTCAGGCGTTGCCCAAAAATCCTTGACCATGAACATCGTGTCGTAGAACGCCTTGTTGTATGGCGTGGCGTTCTGGAAGGCTTCCGACTTCAGCACAGCCTGGCTGCAGGTGTAGCCGCCGAGCTCGGCCCACTTCTTCTGGGTCTCGTCCTTGATGAACCACTCCAGGAACTTCATCGCCTCGTCCTTGTTCTTCGAGTACGAGACGACGGAGATGCCCTGGCCGCCGAGAGCCGCGAAACGCTTGCCATCCGGACCGGCCGGGTTGGCGAAGAAGCCGGTGACGTCGGCATAGGGGTTGGTGGCCTTGTTCACCAGCGGCGGGAAGAAGGCGAAGAAGTTCATGCTCATCGCGGCGAGGCCACCGGTGATCGCCTGGTTGTCTTCCACGAAGAAGGTCTTGCCCCAACCGGGAGGCGTGAACTTGTAGAGCTCCTTGTACATGTCGAGGCCGGCGATGGCCTCCTTCGAATTGGTGATCCCATCGACCTTGTAGGTCGCATAGTCGCCGAGATCGCCGCCATAGCTGAAGATCGCGCTTTCGACGCCCATCGCCATCGCGTCATAGGAGTTGTCGGTATAGATGGCGACGCCGTACCGCTTCTGGTCCGGACGGTGGAAGAATTCGGCGATATCGCGCAGCTGCGCATAGGTCTTCGGGATATCGAGGTCGTAGCCGTACTTCGCCTTGAAGGCTTCCTTCTCCTTCGGATCCTCGAACCAGTCCTTGCGGTAGGACCAGCCGATCGCGTCGCCTTCCAGCGGGATCGCCCAGTATTTGCCGGAACCGCCGGGATATTCGGCGTAGTACTTGATGGTCGCGGGCGCCATCACGTCGGTGAGCTTGTGCTGATTGAAGAAGTCGGTGAGGTCGACATAGTGGCCCTGCGTCGAACCGGCGCCGAGCCACTGCGAGTCGCCGACGACCATGTCGTAGGCGTCGCCATGCGCGTTGAACTCGGTGAAGGCCTTGGTCTGGAAGTCCGGCCACGGCGTGGTCTGCACCGTGACTTTCACGCCGGTCTCGGCCGTGTAGTCGTTGACGAGCTCCTGCAGATAGTTCGCCGGATCCCATTCCGCCCAGAAGATGGTGAGTTCCTTGTCCTGCGCGCGGACGGATGTCCCGCAGGCAAGCGCCAGCCCGATACCAGCAATCACGCTGGTCACTATCTTGCGCATAGTTTTCCTCCCTTGTGCGCATTCTACCGTGTCATGCGAGCCGGCAGCGTGGTCGGCCCTGGTAGTTCCTCCAGTGATGGCACTTTCCGGCTTCGAGCCTCCTCGCCCTGCCGGAAAAACGGATCGCAGCCCTCACTTTCGATCCGCATCATGTGTATTGATCTGGTATTACCAATTCAAGATGGCCGTCAAGCTCTTTCTTGGGCGATCAGAAACGGCCTCACAAGCCAATTGCAACGGTATCTGCCTGTTTTATCTTGTTTTTCCTACTCCTTGATAGGGGCAGCCCTTGTTTCAACCCTCCTGTCACTGCTAATATTAGAAGACCACCTCCCAATCTGGTCGAACCAGATTTAAGACATTCCCGCATCTGAAGCCGCCGAGCCCCCACCCGCTCTCGCTCCGGATTCCGCCATCGCGGCACGCACCAGCGCACCTGCTGCCCACTCGGCGACCGACATCATGTCACGGCTGTCCAGCCCCCATATGTCCTTCAGCACGATCAGCACCTCGACACCGAACATCATCGACAGCGCCTGAGCCAAGCGCTTGAACTGACGCGGCTTCAGGCGACCCTTGAGCGGCGCGATCGCATCCTTCAGGAGATCGACGCGATGGCCGCGCTTGAAGGCCGGCTCGGCGCCCAGCGTACCGGCCTGCCGACGCGCCCACTGGTCGAG
>NZ_RZSC01000904.1:0-2129 GCF_003998155.1 Mesorhizobium sp. M1E.F.Ca.ET.063.01.1.1 | reverse complement strand
GGCCAATTACGACGCGACGCTGAAGAACCTGCGCTCGGCGCAGGCGAGCCGGTTGCGATAGTCCTGGTCGTCGATGCGGGCGAGCACGTCGCCCTTCCTCACCGTGGCGCCGATCCCGGCGATGCGTTCGATGAGCTTGCCGGATACGCGGAAGCCGAGGTCGCTTTCGAGCCTCGGGCGTATCTCGCCGACGGCGGTGCGGGTGTCCGCGCCGAGCATCGGGGCGACGGCGACGGCCTTGACGAGCTTCGTCTCGGGTGCGGCCGGCGTGGCGTTCGAGGCCTCGCTTCTGGCGCCGTGCCAGACCACGGCGGCACCGCAGGCAAGAACGGCGATCGATCCGGCGACAAGGCGGCGCCTCGACGGCCCGTTACGGAAGAGTGCGGCAATCATGTTGTCTCCATCACCAAGGTTGCGGTCGCACCGGGAGGATGCGGCGACCGGGAAATATGTTGGCTGGAGAGGGGATCGGGCGTTGCGGCCTGTCTTTCGCCAGCCCGATCTTCTTGCGGTTTCCGGCCCGGGAACTCCCGAACGGTTTCTGAAAATTTTCCGATGTTTGGGTGAGACGGCCTTGGAACGGCGCCGGGAGACGCCGATGCCGACGGTCATACCGTCCAGAAATAGCGCACGATGTGGAAGAAGATCGGCGCGGCGAAGACCAGGCTGTCGGTGCGGTCGAGCATGCCGCCATGGCCCTCGATCAAATGCCCCCAGTCCTTGACGCCCTGGTCGCGCTTGATCGCCGAGGCGACGAGCCCGCCGAGAAAACCCATCGTGCAGGCGACGAAGGCGACCGCCGAAGCCTGCAGCGGCGAGAACGGCGTGATGAAGGACAAGAGCGCGCCGAGCAGGCTCGACGCGGCCAGTCCGCCGATCAGGCCCTCCCAGGTCTTCGAGGGCGAGACGGTGGGCGAGAAGCGGTGTTTTCCGAACAGCTTGCCAAAGATGTACTGCAGCACGTCGCTGCCCTGCACGACGATGATCAGGAAGGCGATGAGCAAGAGGTTGCGGCCTTCGAAGCCCGGCACGTTGAGCGTCAGCAGGGCAGGGACGTGGCTGACGCAGTAGACCGAGATCATGATCGCCCATTGCTGCGCGGCGATGCGCTCCAGGAAGCGCTCGGTGTCGCCATGCAGCGCCGTGATCGCGGGCATCAGCAGGAAGCAGTAGACCGGAATGAAGATGACGAAGAGGCCGTACCAGGCGGTCCACACCAGCCAATACTGGAACGGAATGACGATGCCGAACATGCCGAGCAGCACCCAATGGTCGCTGCGACGGCTGTGCGTCAGCGTCACGAATTCGCGCAGCGCCGCGAACGAGATCAGCGCGAACAGGATCGTCATGCCGTAGCGGCCGAAGAAGAAGGCGACCGTCATCAGCGCCACCATGACCCACCAGGCGTTGATGCGCTGAGTGAGGTTGACGAGCGTCGCGCTCAGCGGCTTCGGCGCGTGCATCGAAAGGATGCCGGCGGTGACGCTGGCGGTGCTCAGCACCACGAAAAGGCCGATGATGAGAATGCTGATTTCGTGGCGCATCAATCGTCTCGGTCGGGGCGCGGGTTGAGCGCCAGAAGCGCTGAGCGGGCGCGCTCGAGGAAGGCGCGGCGTTCCTCGCCCGGCGCCACCGCCACCGGTGCGCCGAAGACGACGCGGCAAAGCAGCGGTACCGGCAGGAACTGGCCTTTGGGCAGCACGCGCGACATGTTCTCGATCCAGCAAGGGATCAGTTCGACGTCCGGCCGCGCCATCGACAGATTGTAGAGCCCGGAGCGAAAAGGCAGCAGCTCGTCGCTCATGTTGCGAGTGCCTTCCGGGAAGATGATCAGCGAGTGGCCCTGGTCGAGCACGGAGAGCATGACGGAGATCGGGTTCTCCGCCTCGCTTGTCCATTGCCGGCTGATCAGCACGGAGGACAGCATGTCCTCGGCGATGAAGCGGCGCAGCCGCGACTTGCCCCAATATTCGGCAGCGGCCACCGCATGCGTGATGGCGCGCTCCGTCTCGCTGAGGCAGGCCGACAGCAAAATGAAATCGCCATGGCTGGTATGGTTGGCGAAGTAGATGCGCTGCCGGTCGGACGGCTGGCTGCCGCTCCAGATCGGGCGCACGCCGGTCACGGCC
>NZ_RZSC01000903.1:0-2136 GCF_003998155.1 Mesorhizobium sp. M1E.F.Ca.ET.063.01.1.1 | reverse complement strand
CGAATAGATCGGCTGCCTACGACGGCCGGCGAAAGTGTCGGCCATGTCGGCATAACTGTCGAAGGTGAACAGCGAGGTTTGGTAGATCGGCGGCACCACCGCGCCGCCGGGGAACGGATCGTCATGCGCCAGAAGCGTGGCCGCTTCGCCCAGATAGTCGCTGGCGGAAATGACTGGGTCGAAGGCGGTCGGGTGCTCGTTCATCTGCGGTCCGAAAGCTTGAGGTTGGCGGCGCCGCGCTTGAGGTCGTCTTCGACCGTGGCGATGAGCTTCAGCGCTTCGCGCCTTGCCCCCTCCGGATCATGCGCGGCGATGCAGTCGAAAATGGTGCGATGGTAGGGAAAACTGGCGTGGCCGAAGTCGCGCACGCCGAGCGGATGCTCCCAGAAGCGATGGAACAGCTCGTGCATGGCGCTGATGATCTGCTCGAACAGCGGATTGCCCGAGGCGCGGTAGACCGATTGGTGGAACTCCCAGTCCTCCTCCGACGACATGCCAGCGCGGGTGTGGAAGGCCTCTTCCATGATGTTCAGCTTGCGCTCGATCTCTGCGATCTCGGCTTTGCCGGCGCGGACGGCGCAAAGGGCGGCCGCCTCGGCCTCCAGCGCGCGGCGGATTTCCAGCGTGCGCATCAGACCGGCGAAGTCGTTGCCGCCGGCCAATGTCAGGGGCATATGCAGCATGTCGGGCGAAACGGCGGCCTTGAGATAGGTGCCGCTGCCCTGGCGCCTCTCGACGAGGCCCAGCCCCTCCCAGCGCGTCAGCGCCTCACGCACCGTGTTGCGGCTGACCTTGAGGCGCTCGGCCAGGATGCGCTCGGTCGGCAGTTTTTCACCTGGCCCCAACGCCTCCTGCCTGACAAAGCCGGCCAACGCCTTCAGCACCGCGTCATCGCGGGCCGTCGTCTGAATGGGCGGGAGGCTGTCTGTCACGCCGGCGGGAACTCAAGTGGTTCAATGGTCCAACCAATTTCTGCACGAACGAAGAGGCGTGTCAACAGTCTAAACAAGGCAAGCCGAACGGCGCGGCTACGGCACCGTTCGGCCCGGTTGGTTCAGCCGTGGACGCGCGCCGGCGTGGCCGCGCGAGCTTCGCGCCAACGGGCAAACATTTCCTCGCGTGCCCGTCTCGAACCCGCAAGCCGCTCTTTTGCCTGCGCCAGCACGGCCGGCGAAGCCTCGGCGGGCGTGCCCGACCGGAAGGGAGGGGCCGGGGCATATTCGAGCGAGAGCTGCACCGTTTCGGCTTCGGCCTGGCCGAGAAGCCTTGCGACCAGCGCCAGACCGAAATCGATCCCCGAGGTGACGCCGCCGGCGGTGATCAGATTGCCGTCCTCCACGATCCGCGCATCGACAGGCAGCGCGCCGAACTCTTCAAGGAAATCATGGGCATACCAATGTGTGGTCGCCCGCTTGCCGGCGAGCAGCCCGGCGGCGCCGAGCACGAGGGCGCCGCTGCACACCGAGGTGACGTAGCGCGCCTGCGCCGCGCGCTGCCGCACGAAATCGAGGACCGCCCGATCCTCGAGCAGCGCATTGACGCCGCCTCCGCCTGGAATGCACAGCACGTCGAGCGGCGGGCAATCGTCGAAGGTTGCGGTCGGGGTGAGGGAAAGACGCGTCGACGACGTCACGGGATTGCGATCCTTCCAGATCAATTCCACCTCGGCGCCCTTTGCCGAAGCCAGGACTTCGTAAGGACCGGTGAGGTCGAGCTGTTGGACATTGGGAAACACGAGGATGCCGAAACGAAGGGTCATGGAAATCTCCGCAGATTGACTCCCGACACTCTAAGGCATCATGCTTTGGCGCGATCGCCAATCATCCCTCGTTTCAGGCCAAACCAATGCGCCGCATCGAAATCCTTGCCTATCCCGACATCCAACTGCTCGATGTCAGCGGGCCGCTCCAGGTTTTCGCCAGCGCCAACGACTTCAGGATGCAGGCCGGCGAGCCGGCGGCCTATGAGGTCGTGGTCGTCGCCGCTTCGCCGCGGATCAGGACGTCGGCCGGTCTCGTGCTGGAGACCACGGCGCTGCCGACGAATGGCTCTGGACTCGACACGCTGATCGTGCCCGGAGGATGGGGCATCAATGCCGCCTGCGAGGATCCCCAGCTTGTCCAGTGGGTCATCGGC
>NZ_RZSC01000902.1:0-2137 GCF_003998155.1 Mesorhizobium sp. M1E.F.Ca.ET.063.01.1.1 | reverse complement strand
AGGTCATGAAACATGCAACCGACTGGATCGCCGCTCATCACGCCGACTGGAACAAGTGGATCGCTGAAGCCAAGGCTGCCAAGTGAGGCTCTGAGGTTTAGAATCGGCCGACGGCATCCGCCGGCCGATTACTGTCAGAAGATAGGCACAACACAGTATCGAGAGTTCCGCACATGACCGTACCCGCCATCGTCTGCTCTGGCTTGTGGAAGATTTTCGGCACGCGCAAAGGGGAAGCTCTCGCGGCGGCGCGCGATCGGGGGTTCAGCAAGAGGCAAGTCCTTGAAGAATTCGACTGCGTTCTGGGTGTGGCCGATGTGTCCTTCTCAGTCGCGCCCGGCGAGATCTTTTGCATCATGGGTCTGTCCGGCTCGGGGAAATCCACGCTTGTCCGCCATCTCAATCGGCTGATCGAACCAACCGCAGGCGAAGTTCGGATCGGCGGAACTGCGATCAACAAACTTTCGCCATCTGAACTCCGGGGCCTTCGCTCAGAGACGGTCGGCATGGTGTTCCAGCACATGGCGCTCCTGCCGCACCGCACCGTCTACGACAATGTTTCCCTCAGTCTCGAACTCCGAGGCAAATCACGCAAGGAGCGCCGCCGCGTCGCGGAAGAAAACCTCAAGCTCGTTGACTTGAGCGGTTGGGGCGAGCGTTACCCGGACGAACTCTCGGGCGGGATGAAGCAGCGGGTGGGGCTTGCGCGTGCCATGGCGGCAGATCCGCAGATCCTCTTACTGGACGAGCCGTTTTCAGCGCTCGACCCGTTGATCCGCCGCCAGCTCCAACAGCAGTTCCTAGATCTCGCGAAGGTCGTCCAGAAAACAACGGTGTTTATCACACACGACCTCGATGAGGCCATTCGCCTGGGCGATCGTATTGCGATCATGAAGGATGGGAAGTTCGTTCAAGTGGGGACGCCGGAAGACATCGTCACCGCACCCAAGGACCGCTATGTCGCTGATTTCGTGTCAGGCATTTCGCTGCTCAATCTTGTCACTGCCAGGAAGATCATGCAGCCGCGGGACAGCATAGCGACGCTTTCTGAAAAGAAAATGCAGGCGCTCCCCCGCGTGCAAACCACTGACAAGCTCTCCGCTGTGGTCAGCACCGCTGCGGATGGCGGCGATCTGATCGCAGTCTACGACGGCGGGGAGCCGGCGGGCGTCATCACCCGGCGCGCCCTGTTTTCAGGAATTCAAGGCATGATTTCCAGCCCCGATGCCGTGAGTGGTTTGAATTTGGGAAAAGTTTACCAGTACGGGGGCAGCTCTGCCCCCTCAATCCGTCCATCACGGCCTGGAAGATCAATCGATATTGACACAGCTGCGCTCTCTGCTCACAGCGACGAAGGCAAAAAATGAGCGAACCGAACTTGTCCCGGACATAGAGAAATGCTCGCGCAGTTCCGCGGCGCCTTGCATGCTGAACGAACTGAAACTACTTTCGTGAAGTGTACCCTTACCGTCGCCTATTCGTGCAGGTGACTTGCGCTTAAGAGGGCCGCCAGTTCGATCCACCGCCGTGGGCGCCGACGGCTTAAATCCGCATGCCCATTTTGCCAAGGCCAACTCTGACAATCCGTCCTATGGAAGACTTGTACCTCACCCACCCTGCTTGTGGTTTATCGGTAAGCGCCCGGTCATGACCCAGGGCTCTTACCGGCCCTCGATTTGACCGCTGCCGCGATTGGCTTGTGCTCGCGGATAAAGTCGGTCTGGCATTCGAGGCCGAAGTCTGTGAAGGCGGGGATCTGATGGTCGTCGGGCCCGTAGACCCAGAGGCAACCGTCCTCCGGTGCCATGTGGGCATAGACCTCCACAGCAGTTCGGCATCCTGGCCGGGCATTTCGGCGGCGAGCGGGAAGGTGTAGACCCGGGTGATCGCAGTTACGATCAGGCCGCCAGTCTGGTGCCCGATCGGGCGCGCCAGTCCCAGAGGAGAAGCTCGTCGATGCGATTGGCCGGATGGTCCCTGACGCGGCCGATCAGGTCGGCGAGAGAGGCTTCCGGACTGATGCCGTTCACCTTACAGGGTAAGCGTTGCACCAAGGCACCTTGCAATAGGCCGATGAACATGGAGCTTTCGCGCCATGACATTGGAACATGCAGAGGGCGATGTGGTCGCCGAGATC
>NZ_RZSC01000901.1:0-2145 GCF_003998155.1 Mesorhizobium sp. M1E.F.Ca.ET.063.01.1.1 | reverse complement strand
GTCGAGGAAGCGGAACGACACACGAGGTGCAATGGCCGCGATGCGCGCTGCAAAGGGCGGCATCAAGAGCATGGAAAAGAAATCCGCGCCCATGAAGGTGAAGGTCCGTTGCAGTCTCGCCGGGTCGAAGGCCGTCGTGGGCTGGAAGGCTCGCTCGATCTCGCGCAGCGCCGCGCGCACCGGTTCGGCCAGGCTTTCGGCGCGCGGCGTGGGCACCATGTCGTTGCCGCGCCGCACGAAGAGCTGGTCGTTGAGCGCGTGGCGCAGGCGGTTGAGCGCGGCGCTCACGGCGGGCTGGCTGAGGCCGATCTGCTCGCCGGCGCGCGTCGCGCTTTTCTCGCGCAAAAGCGCGTCGAGCACTCTTACCAGATTGAGATCCAGCGCATTCAAATTCATCGCATCAATCCGCCCCATACGATCATTCGATTTCCGTCGCCCGCCCATCCCTGTTTAGGTCCCCGTCGACGCCGCTCGGCCGGCCCCAGCACAGGGAGAGAAAATCGTGACAATGATCAACAGGACCATAGCAGGCAAGGAACTCCTTTGGTTCAACAACACGCTCGTCGCCGTCCAGATCTCGTCGGCCGACGGCGAGGATGGCGTCTGCGTCATCGAGCATCGCCTGCCCTGCGGCGATTCCCCGCCGTTGCATGTGCACCGCAACGAGGACGAGATCTTCCACATCATCGAGGGACGGATGCGTTTCCGGATCGACGACCGTGAGCGGATCGTCGGCACTGGCGAGACCGTCATCACGCCGAAAGGCCTGCCGCACACATTCAAGGTTGAATCCCCGGAAGGCGCGCATACGCTCACCATCACGCGTGGTTCGGATTTCGAAACGATGGTCCGCATGGCGAGCCGTCCTGCCGAACGGCCGGACCTGCCGCCGCCGGCGGAGCCGACGCCGGAGATGATTGAGACGCTGACAAGGATTTGCGCCGAGAACGGCATCGATATTGTCGGACCGCCGATGGGGTGAGCGCTTTCCCTTCTCCCCTTGTGGGAGAAGGTGTCGCCGAAGGCGACGGATGAGGGGCGTTGGAAGGATTGCGACGTTGAAGAACTAGGCGCTTTCAATCCTCAATTTTCTGGCGCCTCGTTTCTTCCAACACCCCTCATCCGTCTCGGCGCTGCGCGCCGATCCACCTTCTCCCACAAGGGGAGAAGGAAGAGGCGCCACGCTTCAACCGATTTGCATCCCGCTCGCCCGCAATCTTCGCTTGATGCGTTTTGTGCAACGCGATACGCCGTTGCCGAATTCGACAAGCGGAGACCTTTCGTGAGCGCTGAAAAGACCAGAACCGAAACCGATACATTCGGTCCCATCGAGGTGGCGGCCGACCGCTACTGGGGCGCGCAGGCGCAGCGTTCGCTGGGCAATTTCAGAATAGGCTGGGAAAAGCAGCCGGCCTCGATCGTGCGGGCGCTGGGCGTCATCAAGCGCGCCGCGGCAGAGGTCAACATGGAGATGAAGCGGCTGGATCCAGCCGTCGGCAAGGCGATCGTCGAGGCGGCGCAGGAAGTCATCGACGGCAAGCTCAACGACCACTTCCCGCTCGTCGTCTGGCAGACGGGCTCCGGTACGCAGTCCAACATGAACGCCAATGAGGTGATCTCAAACCGGGCGATCGAAATGCTCGGCGGCGTGATGGGCTCGAAGAAGCCGGTGCACCCCAACGACCACGTCAATATGAGCCAGTCGTCGAACGACACCTATCCGACGGCCATGCACATCGCCTGCGCCGAGCGGATCGTGCACGACCTGATCCCCGCGCTGCACCATCTGCACAAGGCGCTTGCCGCCAAAGCCCGCGCCTTCAACCACATCATCAAGATCGGCCGCACCCACACGCAGGACGCCACTCCCCTCACCCTCGGCCAGGAATTCTCCGGCTATGCCGCGCAGGTCGTCTCGTCGATCAAGCGCATCGAGATGACGCTGCCCGGCCTGCAGGAGCTGGCGCAGGGCGGCACCGCCGTCGGCACCGGTCTCAACGCGCCGGTCGGCTTCGCGGAAAAGGTGGCGGACCGCATCGCTTCGATCACCGGCATTTCCTTCGTCACCGCGCCGAACAAGTTCGAGGCGCTCGCCGCGCACGATTCCATGGTGTTCTCGCATGGCGCGATCAACGCGGCGGCGGC
>NZ_RZSC01000900.1:0-2152 GCF_003998155.1 Mesorhizobium sp. M1E.F.Ca.ET.063.01.1.1 | reverse complement strand
TTCTCAAGATGCCCGAACGCCTGCGGCACGTCGTCGAAGCCGTAAACCTTGTCGACCACTGGTTTGATGCGGAGAGCTTCGATCGCCTGATTCATGCGCTCGAAGCTGCGGCGGTGGCCGATGGAAATGCCCTGCACGACGATGCGGTTGCGCATGAGCGGCACGACCGGAAAGCTGATCTCCGTCGCGCCGAGCAGGCCGACGATCGACAGCCGGCCATCGGCGGCGAGCGCGTTCAACGACCGCCGTGCGTTGTCGCCACCGACCATCTCCAGAATGTGGTTCACGCCCAGCCCATCCGTCAACTTACGGGCTGCCTCGTCCCAGGCCGGCTGGGTGCGATAGTTGATCACCTGCCAGGCGCCGAGTTCCTTGGCGCGCTTGAGCTTCTCGTCGCTGCTCGAGGTGACGATGGCGCGCAGGCCGAACGCCGCGGCGAACTGCAGCGCAAACAGCGAGACGCCACCAGTGCCCTGGATCAGGATGGTCTGGCCCGGCACCGGCCTTGTCGCCTCGGTCATCGCGAACCAGGCAGTCAGCGCCGCGATCGGCAGCGTCGCTGCCTCGATATCGCTGAGCGAAGGCGGCGCGAGCACCGCGGCATCTTCACCGAAGACGACATGCTCTGAAAGCGTGCCCGGCAGCGATGAGCCTAGCGTGTGTCTGTGCAGCACCGGCGGCGCATCGCCGTCCGGCCAGTCGGCAATCACCTGGCCGAGCACGCGCTGTCCGACCTGAAATCGGCTGACCGCGCTGCCGATGGCGACGATCTCGCCCACCGCGTCCGATGTCGGCACGAAGGGGAAGGTAAGATCGGGAATGAGCATGCCATCCACGATCAGCTTGTCCTTGTAGTTCAGCGAGACAGCTTTCGTACGCACCAGAAGCTCGTGCGGGCCGGGCTCGGGAATCTCGCCTCTCACCGGGTTCAGTTTTGACAGGCCGAAGCCCGTCATCTGCCAGGATCTGTTGCCGTCGGTACTCATGCGTCTCGCTCCTTGATTGATGGCCGAGCGAAGACATTTATGCGATCCAACTATGGAAAATAGTGCCGCAATGCGGGATATTTGGCAACAAATTGAAGAGAAGAACTCTACAAAGGATGCATCGTGGATTCGGTAGACCTGCAAGGCATTGTCGCATTCGTCCACGCCGTGGAGGCCGGCAGCTTCACCGGCGCCGGCGAACGGCTGCGTGTAACGAAGTCCGCCATCGGCAAATCCGTCGCGCGGTTGGAGCAGCGGCTCGGTGTTCGCTTGCTTAACCGCACCACCCGCAGCCTCAGCCCCACCAGCGAAGGCGCGAGCTATTACGAAGCCTGCGTGCGGGCCCTGGCCGAGATCGAGGCCGGGCAGGCGCTGCTCGCCTCACGCCGGCAGGTTCCGTCCGGCAGGCTGCGCGTCGACGTGCCGCTTGCCTTTGGCCGCACATGCGTCGCCCCGGTGCTGTTCGGCATCTCCAGCCGTTTCCCGGAGCTGACGATCGAGATCTCCTTCAACGACCGGCGCGTCGACCTGATCGAGGAAGGCATCGACCTTGCGGTGCGCATGGGCGATCTCGACGACAGCCTGTCGCTCGCGGCGCGCCGCATCTACGCCCAACGCTCGGCAATCTTCGCGGCTCCCGCCTATCTCGAAAGGCACGGCAGGCCGCGGTCCATCGACGACCTCGCCGGCCACAGCGTCATCGGCTATGGGCGTGAGGGCGTTGTTCGTCCCTGGACCATAAGGGACGCCGACGGCCGTCTGACGACATTCGTGCCCAAGGCCAGGCTCGTCCTCGGCCACGGCGAACCGATGCTCGATGCGGCCCTTGCAGGCTGCGGCATCACCTTTCTGCCGACCTGGCTGGCAGCCGACAGCCTGAAGCGCGGCGAGCTTGAAATGGTCCTGTCCGACTGTCTGGTCGAAAACATCGTCGTGCACGCGGTCTGGCCGGTGACGCGCGCGCTCACGCCGAAGGTCCGGGTCGTCATCGACGCGCTCGTCGAACATTTTTCGGCGCCGCCCTGGGATGCCGTCTGAATGGCCAGCGCCCGCGCTCCAAAATTGTCATGCTCCAAATAGCGGCGGACTATTTTCGAATGCACCGCGGCAATGCTATTGACCAGGCATGCTTTATGTTGAAATCGCCGTCGTGGCCGTCCTCATCC
>NZ_RZSC01000008.1:0-29831 GCF_003998155.1 Mesorhizobium sp. M1E.F.Ca.ET.063.01.1.1 | reverse complement strand
ATGTCGGAGACAATCTCGGCGCGGACGCGATCGATCGGCCCCTGGTCGAAGCGCGGCGCGTTGAGTGCGAGCCGAAGCAGGCCGAACGCGGCGTCCTGCTGTTTGGGAAGCATGCACACCGATCCGCAGATGTAGTGTCTTTGCGCCTCCAAACCCATCTCGGCGCCGGCATCGTCGAGCTTCATCTGGAAGGCATCGCTGTCGTAATTACCGGCGCCTTCGATGAACAGGCCGGCCATCAGATTGGCCATCCCCTCCTTCCCGACCGGGTCCTGCCTGATGCCGCCGTTGAAGGCAAAGCCGATGTTGACGATTTCCACTGTGTGGTCCTCCACCAGCCAGGCGATCATGCCCTTTTCGGACTTCACCTCCTGGATGTTCATCGCAGCATGGGGCTGAGCGCCGAGCGTCATCTCTTCATTCTCCGTCTTGGGCAAGAGATAGCCCGTGGTCGAACGGTCGAACGCGAGATAGCGGGCGGCAACTGCTTTGATTTGCGCGGCGGTAACCCTGCGGATGCGAGACGGCCGTTCCTCGACATCTTTCACGGTGCCGCCGGTGGCCAGCGTCGAGCCGTATATGCAGGCGAGGTCGTCCTGGTCGTCTTCGGCAAAGATCATATCGCGCACAAAGCGCTCCTTGGCCTTGCCCAGTTCCTCGCTGCTGACACCATCCTTGGCAATGCGAGCGACTTCGGCAGCGGCCGCCGCTTCGAGATCGGCCAGCTTGGCATCGCCGCGCGGCGCGCCATAGATGGCGAACCTGGTGTCGTCGAGCATGGTGCCCTGGAAATAGGCGCAGGCGCTGGAAGCGATACCTTGCTGGACAGCGAGCGCCTGGTAGAGCCGGCTGCGGTTACCGCCGCCGAGGATTTCGGACAGCAGGTCGAGCGCTTCGGCCTCGCCCGGCTTGGCGGTATGGTAAGACGGCACCACCCACTGCGTCGAAAAACTGGGCACGCTGACGCGGGCGTCGGAGAGCGTGACGGTGCGCCTGGTGTTCTGCTCGGGCTCAACCGGCCGGATGCGCGGCGGCAGGTCGGGCCCGCGCGCCACCTTGCCATAGGTCTTCTCGGCCAGCACCTTCACCGTCTCCGGCTCGACATCGCCGGCCACGATCAGCACGGAGTTGTTGGGCCAGTAGTATTTTTCATAGAAGGCGGTGGCGTCGACGCGGTTCAGCTGCTCGATCTCCTGCATCCAGCCGATGATCGGGATGCGATAGGGCTGGTTCTGCCACAGCGTCGCGTCGATCTCCTCATGGAGCACGTCCTGCGGGTTGGTGTCGGTGCTTGAGCGGCGCTCCTCGATGACCACGTCGCGCTCGGTCTTGACGACATCGTCGGTGAGGATGAGGTTTCGCATTCGGTCGGCCTCGAAGCTCATCATCAGCTCGAGCGCCGACGGCGCCACTGTCTGATAGAAGGCGGTGTAGTCGGAGGAGGTGAAGGCATTTTGCGAGCCGCCGATCTCGAACACTGCGCGGTCGAATTCGCCGGCCGCATGGTTGGTCGTCGCCTTGAACATCAGATGCTCGAAAAAATGGGCAATGCCGGATTTGCCCGGCGGCTCGTCGGCGCTGCCGATCTTGTACCACACCATGTGGCTGACGATCGGCGCCCGGTGGTTGGGAATGACGACCACCTCCATGCCGTTGTCGAGCACGAAATCCGTCGCCTTGCCGTCCTCCCATGCGACGGGGACCGGAGCCGTCCTCGCGCCGCCCAACTCGGTCGCAACGGACGTCCTGCGAAGCCCGTGAGTGCGGGGCTTGCTTCTGATAGGGAGAGTGGGATTATGGGCTGGGTTCCTGGCAAAGTGATTTGTTCCTCATTTTGAAGGCTCTATGTCTCCCGACGCCTATTGGGAGAAAGTGGATCGGCACGCGACGCCGAGCCAGATGAGCCGTCAGCGTGTTGCCGGGCCTGACGCGGGCCTCATCTTTGGATGCGTCCGGGGAACGTTCGGCAGTATTTTGGTGGGGCCATGGGAAGTCTGCTCGTTATCCATTGGGTGTTTGCGGATACCTGAGCATGCGCCGTGCCAAGTAAGAAAGCCCCGATTTGCAAGGTTTGATCCAACCTTGATACTTGCGATATCCGACATTGTCGGGCATCCGACAGAAAGCGCCTTTCGCCGGCGCGCCGGCTACGGCGCTCGCCTCCTCCGGCGTGACGACGATCCTTTGGCGGGCGCCGCGCACACCGATCTGCCCGCCTATCAGCACCGCGACATCGAAGGACAACGCGATCGTGAATGATGGGTCTTACGCAAACATGCAGCAGTGCCACCGCCATCAGGACTTCATCCGCCCCTCAAAGCCCCGAGCGCGAGGGGACGACGTGTAAGGCAACATGTCATCCTCGACAATGATGCCGCGCATAAAGAGGTAAGGTCCCTCGTCGTACCGGCGAGCCCCTTCGCTGGGTTCGCCGAGGGTCTGGTTTGCGAACGTCGACCGACAGCATCACGCATGGGCGGCCGGATCGATAGACAAGCATTGACCGTGCCACCAGCGCATTGAGGGCAGCGCAGAGTCCAATTGGCCTGTGCCAGCCGGTATGTTGGAGCTTCAAGTGTGGCCAGCCAAGCGGGCTGAGGCCATGGAACTCCTGATATCCTGGACAGTCCAGATTGCAACGCACGACGCCTTTGGTCATCGCCCGAACGTTCATTGACGCTCAGCGAAGCTTGCGTCATCCGGACGATCTGGGAAAAGCTTGGCGGGGCCGGCGCCTTCCCAGGCGCACGGGACGCGCGACGACCCATGTGGACCTTGGATTTCACTCCGCACCTACGCTGCTTTGGCCTTGTCAGCAGCCTGGGCGGCATAGCTGAGTCCCGCCCTTGCTCAATCTGCCAAACCATCTCGCTCACAAGCGATCGGGTGGTTTGTGCCGTCTGAACGCGCATTGTCAACTTGCCGACAGTCTGGGGTTCCGAACCCGACAGTTGATTCAAACCGACAATGGCCCGCCTCAGAAGCAGGCAACCGCGCTTCGTAGCAGGCCGAAGCTAATCGAGGTTCGCGGGTCTCGGTTTGAGTGTGCAGTGTCGCTGCGCGCCTGATCTTTCGGTCTGATGACAAAAACATCGTCATTTTGGCCGACGATATCGGTCAGGAGCGGGTATTGCGGTCGAGCAGCGACCCAAGCACGTCCACAAGATGTGCCGAGTTTGCAGGGTTGGGTCATTGTTTCTGTCGACGTTTGAGCGACAGCGCACGACGAAACGTCTGGCATACGCCTCGTCTGGCACGCGCCTCGCATGTGTGGCAGGTGCTGCTGGAGATCAGGCGGTCGAGTGGGCCTTGCAATTTTCCGATTTTGCTGCGCCTAAAGTCTCGTGTACAAATCAGGCTGGCGTGAATGGCCTGCCTAAGTTGCGACTTGTTACAAAGGAATGGATATATGGCGACTGGAACGGTGAAGTGGTTCAACAGCACCAAGGGTTTTGGTTTTATTCAGCCCGACAACGGCGGTCAGGATGTCTTTGTCCACATTTCCGCTGTTGAACGAGCGGGCCTGTCGACCCTTAATGAGGGCCAGAAGATAAACTACGAGGTCGAACAGGATCGCCGCACCGGCAAGTCCTCTGCAGGCAGCCTCAGCAAGGCTGGCTAACGCGTGCGGCAAGGATGCGGCATACTCCGAACGCATTGACCGGCTCGAAACCCGGCCGGAGCATGCAACCAGGTAATGCCGCGGCAGCGATTGCTGGAGCCGTCGCGAATTCCTCTGGAATGAGGCTCTTGGACGGGAAAGGCGGGGCTCGTCCCCGCCTTTTGATTCCGCGCAGATTGGGCCTACGGCTGCCGCGCGTCCCGAACGACTGTTGATACGGATTTAGGCTGCGACCTTTTTGCGGGTCCGTTTCGCCGGCGCCGGCACCGGGGCTTCCGGCTCTTTCGGTTTGCGGCCGAGTCCGATGGTCTTGGCCAAGGCGGAGCGCGTAGCGGCGTAATTCGGCGCCACCATCGGATAATCCGACGGCAGACCCCATTTGGCGCGATATTCGTCCGGGGTCAGACCATAGTGCGTCGACAGATGGCGCTTTAGCGATTTGAATTTCTTGCCGTCTTCAAGGCTAATGATGTAGTCCGGTTCGATCGACTTTTTGATCGGGACAGCAGGTTTTTTCACAGGCACAGGCTCTTCTGCCGGTATTAGTCCGGCCGTGCCTTTTAGAGCCCCGTGCACTTGGGCGATCAGGGCAGGAAGCTCCCCCGCCGGGACGGGGTTGTTGGAGACGTAGGCTGATACAACATCGGCAGTGAGCTCGATGAGGATGTCGGTGTTGTGGGCTTCTTCTGTCATAAACTTCTCCGGGCAGCTTGAAACACAGTCGGGCGAAGTGTCGCTACATAGTGGCGGTTGACGCTGAAAGCAAATGGATCGACGGGTGCGCTGCTCCCCACCATTGAAGTCTCGGGGAAGTATCCCGTCATCGTCCATCGGCCTAGAGGCAGCGTATTGCATTATGGGAGCGGTCGCGCCTGCCCCAAGTTAGAGGCAGGCATTCGCGCGTGAATTAATCAAATCCATCCTGAGCGTATCTCGCGTGGCAACCACGAAGGCGCTCTGGCAACGAAGCGAGGCGGATGGCCTTGCGGGTGGCCGAGAGATGTCATCCGGCTCTCCTGCCGACCTCTGCCGGCCAGATCTGGAGCAACAGCTTTGCGCAGATATGGCTCTCTTCAGAGGCCATCTATGATGGGAGCCGAGCGCGTCTCGAGCCGGGGAATAGGCTGCACATGCGCTGTGCCCACCTATTGCGATCGTGCTAACCTTGGCTGTTCGGACTTGCCGTTAAGGCAAGCGACAGATTGAAGTTATGCTGCACCATCTGATTCCCTGGCTCGGTTTCGAGAGCTCGCCGATACAGGGCCTGTGCCGCGTCATGCCGCCCCTCAATGTCCAAGATCACGCCCTTCGCATTCAATGCACGTACGTTTGCTGGGGCTGCAACCAAGACGCTGTCGAGCACCTCAACCGCTTCGTGCGGGCGCTTCTGGGCCACCAAGGCTTTTGTAAGCCGTATCGCCGCATCAACATTGTCCGGGTGCTGCTTCACCTCATCCCGCAAAGCCCGCTCTTGAACATCCTGACCAACTTCGCGCAAAATGCGTTCGCGCATAGCCGGATCGATTTGATCGGCGCTGAGCAACTCTGGGGAAGATGTCTCCTGCACGGAAAGAGCGGGCTTTTGCCAGCTGGCGCAACCGCCCAAAGGCAGAATGGCGAGTACGGCAAAAAGAAGTGAGCTCCGGCGCAGAAACATAGGCGATGGAGAAACTGTATTTCTAACGAATTTCATATTATCTCTCGGTTATCAGGGAGGCGGGTCGCGTTCAGTTAGGAAAGGTGGAACTACTCTAACAATCCGCTGTTCGATCCGTGCGGGAGTTTGACGGATCCTGCCGGGCGAATTGTAAAGTCGGAGGCGAGGTCTTGATAAGACAGCACGGCGAGATCGATCCCGTTTCGCGTCAGAAAGCCGCGGACGAAACGTCGGACATCCATTGACGTCAACAGAATAGGGCGGGTTTGACCCGGTTCTGTGTTCGAAAGGACCTGACGTATCTGTGATAGCATCGCTTCGCTTTGCCGATCCTCCAGTGCGAGATAGGGGCCTGCATCCGAATCTCGAACCGCGCCACGCATCACATCCTCGCTCTCGCGTTCGACGACCAGGGCGGACACGATGCCCTCGGTGTTGGCATAGCGGTGGCAGATCTGTCGCTTCAAACCAGAACGGACATATTCCGTCAGCAGGGCAACGTTTTGCTCACGCTCGCTCCATTCGGCCAATGCCTCCAACACGAGACGGGTGTGGCGGATTGGGATACCTTCCTCCAGGAGGCGGCGCAGAACATCGGCAATCCGAGGAATCGGCGTCGTGCGCAGCACCTCTTTCACAAGATCAGAATATTCCTGCTCCATTCGGCCCAGGAAATGTCGGGTCTCTTGGATGCCCACCAATCGCGGTGCGTAGCGGGTCAACGTTGCATGGACGCGCAAGGCGAGGAGTTCGCCGGGAGCCCAATGCTCCGTGCCGGCGCCCGTAAGGGCCTGTGCAGGGGTATGTTCGACCGGGAGTCTGTCCGTTTTCGGCTCACGCCTAAGGGGGATACCGCTCGAGTCGACGTGCGCTACATCGGCTCGGAGCGTCATCTGGCTTGGATCTATCGCGTCCTGTTCGACTGGCACGCCCTCGACATCTATCCGGAATTGCGATGCAGGCAGCTGCTCGTCAACCAAGACAGGGATGCGGGGAACGATAATGCCCAGATCGGCTGTGACCAGGAGCGAAACGCGCCCAATATGTTTTTGCAATTCGGCTTGATCGATCGCCTGCATAAGATTTGGCGCTAAAAAAAATGCGATCGGGAATTCCTTCGCAGGCGCGGCTTGCTTAGGCTCCGCTGCAGTTCCATCTTTCGCATCGGCAGTGCCGGCGCCCAGCACATCAGCCTTGACAATGCTTACCGCAGCGAACACTGCGGCCAGCATCAGAAAGACGGGGAGGGGAAACCCAGGAACGAACCCCATCACGACCAGGACGCCGGCCGCCAGCCGCAAGGCTCGAGTACTGGCCGTGAGCTGACTGACCATTTCGGTACCGAGGTTGATCCTCGCCGTCCCAGTCACACGGGTGACGATGGTCGCCGCAGTAATGGAGAGCAGAAGGGCCGGAATCTGCGATATCAATGCATCGCCTATCGTCAGCAGAGTATAGTGATGCAGCACCTCGCCGAAGGACATGCCCTTGGAGAGCAGACCGATCGAAATTCCACCCAGCATGTTGATGCAGATAACCACCAGCCCGGCGATGGAATCGCCCTTCACAAATTTCATCGCGCCGTCCATCGCGCCATATAGTTGGCTTTCCTTCTCCAATTCGGCGCGCCGCCGGCGGGATTCGTTGGCATCGATGTGGCCGTTGCGTAGCTCTGCGTCGACCGCCATTTGCTTGCCCGGCAGAGCATCCAGCGTGAAACGCGCCGCCACTTCTGCCACCCGTTCGGCACCCTTCGCGAGGACCATGAATTGCACCATGGTGACGACCAGAAATATGACGAAACCCACCACGATATTGCCTGAGATGACGAAATCGCCAAAGGTATGAATAATGCTGCCGGCCTCCCCCTCGGCCAGGATCAGTCGCGTCGTTGCGACCGTCAGCGCGAGACGGAAAACAGTGGAAATCAAAATAACGCCGGGCAAAGAGGAAAAATCAAGTGGAGTACTGACATACAGGGCAACCATCATCAGCAGTATGGCCAACCCCATATTGAATCCTATCAGTGCGTCGACCACCACGACCGGGATAGGCATGACCATCATCGCGACAGCCAGAAGCAGCATCAACGCAACCATTAAATCCGGGCTGGCCGGCGCACGCTTGATGAAGTCACGCAGGACGTTGGCCATCGAGACACCTTTGCAATCGGTTGAGACTTACTCTGCTGTTACGCCCTGAAACGTAGCTTTCGAACTCCGAAGGCGCCTCGGCCTTGGCCAGCGCGTGACCCTGCATGAGAGCCACAAACAGGCGCGAAATGGCTGGGCAGCAAATTTTTCCAACGCAGCCAGCTTGTCAGCACCGAGCGCGACAGGATGTTTGGCTGGCCATAGAGTGCTGCTTGATGGGGCCTGCGAGCTTTCAATATGGGAGAGCAGCAATGCGGCCATTCCTGCTCAGCAGCACACGGCTGTCCTCAATACGATCGACTACCCATCCATCAGCCAAAATGGCCCCGACAAAATACTTCTCGCTGTCGATGACAAGATACGGTTGGGCCCCATGCCACACAGCTTCGACCGCGATTGCGGATGGCGCCTTCTCCTCTTTGATGAGCACTCCGTTCACCAGTGTTAGAGTACCCTTGGTGCGACGATCGAACGATTGCTGAAGCTTCTGCCAGCTGATGACCGATTCAGACGTGACGGTGCCCTCGGCGGTCACAACACCCTTTGCGGAGCCAATCTTGACGTCGAGAAGACCCGCTCGATCGACTTCCTCCTGCAGCTCTTTGGCCGCTGCCCCCGTAAGTTCATTGTCAGCGCGGTGACTGATCGTTCTGGACGCGACTTCAGCCCGAAGTGAATTGGGGCTCGATCCACTTGCATTGCCAAGATAGGAGAACATGCCCGAAAGCGCGCCGATCCCGAGTGAGCTGATTATCACCATGGCGAGCACACCGATCGGTAGGCGCGGTATGCCGGTCGAACCAGGCGGCTCTGCATCCTGCACGGACCAAGCAATGGACATCTCGCCTACGAGCAGGACGGCAGGAAGGGGCACAACAACGGACTGGCCTGCGGCGATATTCCGGTTGCCCTCGATACTGAGTCCGGGTGCAAGCGCCTCGAGTTCGATCGACTTGCCAAGAAGAGTTACACGAAGATGATGCGGTGCCAGTCCTTGCTCGACAAAGACCAAATCGGCATCGAAGCCGCTGCCGATTAAACACGTTTGAAGATCCGTCTTGCCGGTCAGTCCGCAATAGAGCCCCGAAAGCACTTCGAAACGGAGGGAAACGGCGTCATCCACAGAGCATCTCTCAAACAGGATAGAAGCCGCACGGCAATTGCCATGCGGCTCATTTCGGGACTACGTCGCGTCAATAAGGAGACGCGCTAGGGGCAGTCTAAAAGCCGCTTCCGACATTACGAAACGCGTTCGTCGGCGGCCTTCTTGATGGTCTGGAGATTGGTCGTTAGAGTGCGCAACTGGACACTCCTTTTCGTCGCCTCCAAGCTAACATTGGTTAGTTCTTGCACTTGCGCCTGAAAAGCAGTAGCATCAGCTCCGCTTGTATTGGCGGGAGTGCTACTGTTAGTTTTATCGGTGTTGCCAGTGCTATTGGTGTTGGTATTGCCTGATTTTTTATTATTATCAACTGCAGCCATGATCATTCCTCTTTCTGTTGGAGTTGTGCCGTCGATAACGGCCTGTATGACCTCACGCCGGATTTTCCCGCGTCAGGCATCTTCTGTGTCATCCAAAGCTTCATCGGCCTCAGCCATCGCATCGCTCGCGAATTGGCACGCGAACGATCGCAGGATACTTTGGAAGGCTTCACTTTGTGCTGCAGACTGTGAGTTGTCTTGAAGTTGATCATTTGAAACGGTCCGGTTATCCGCCCGGTCGTTCCCGCCAGCCGGCTTGCCATCATTCCCACCAGCCGGCTTGCCGTCATTCCCACCAGCCGGCTTGCCATCACTAGGATGCTCGGATTTCGAATCCCCATGGCCCTTTCGGATCAAGGAAGTCCCGAAGTTGCTAACTCCACTCCCAATTGCTGCGATCATCAGGTACTCCGGCATTTGCCATTGGCGGCGACGTGTTAGAGATCAATCTCGATCAAGCTAAGAGCGGGAGCTTTCGAGAACCTGACGGCTTTCGACAAAAACCGGCCAGCGCAAAAATGTATGCTCTGCAGGATTTTGCTCTCGCATCGAACAGTCGACGACGATCTCGGCTGTTCGGCCAATCCCGCCGTCCACGCGTGCCGCGACCGAATGGCAGCCGCAGCAGCTCGTTTGCATCCTCGATGCTGTGGTGTCGAACAGGAGACACGGTCCACGTGCTGCATGACCGCAATGACCGTATTCTTGCTGGCTCCACGGGCGCACGCAACGAGCAGGAACTCGGTCTTTGCATCACCATTCTCTCGCCTGCACATCACGGCCCGGCGCGGTGAGCTCATTGGCTTCGAGAAGGTCGGCGACCGTACGAACATGGGATGGTCTGCCGGCTTTGGGAGGCCGGTGCGGATCCTCTTCTCACCATATCGAAAGCTTGAAGCGGTCGGATTTTCTTGCCCTGTTCGTGAGAACTCCCATCGTCAGCTAATCGTCAGCCAAGCGGTCTATCTAGGCCGGCCGTGCCTGACCTTCGGATCCAAAGGTCCCGTCTCGACACTTTTTGTAACTATAGATCGAAATGGTTTCCCGCGCGATACGCAACGCACACGCATCTCTGAAGCAAATGTGTGACTTTGTCGGTGGCGAACGAGAGGAGTGACGCCTCAATAAAATCGTCAGGCACGTGTCTAGGAAGGGGAGCTAGCCGAGTTGGTCTGATTTCATTCGCTGTTCCTGGAAATCGGCGGACTGAAGCGCTGATAATCTCAGGACATCGATGGCAACGTTGCGAAAGTCCTGTGAGCTCGGGCCAATCTTGGCCTGCTACTGAGAAGCACTTTGGCGGGAACATTACGCCGTCGCGGGTCTGGCTGACCGTGACGTTAACCGAAAGATGCCGCTGGTCTCGTCAGCCGCCAGCACAATAGCAGCACATTCTCGCCTACTACGGAGACGCAATATGAAGGGCATTGGCCGACCACGGAAATCGCAGGCTGAAACTGGAGCCAGCCGCGCGGGGCGGGCGAGCAGTTCCCTTTCGCAATCAAGTCTTGCTGCGGGAGAAGGTGGACAGTCATTCGATTCCGTTGTGGAGCAGATGCGCTCTGGGGACGCCGATAGGAGGCCCTCCTCCCTTCCAGTTGCGCGCGGTCCAGGCGATGCCCGCGAAAGTCTGCCAGGCGCCTCGATTGGCGAAGATCAAATCCTGAACGCACCGCCACGTGGAGCCGCTGCGCCACCACGCGGAACCGTAGCGCCACGTGGCGCAGCCGCAAGGCGGCGCGGTTCTCCCTCCATGTCTGAGGGCGAAGCCATGGCGCCGGTCGGTAGCCAACTATCAACCGCGCAGGTGGAAGGCACCAGCTCATCGTCAAATGAAGATATCAGTCCGACACAGCTCAGAATGAACAGTCTTGTTCAACAACTGACTGATTGCGAGGCTGCGGCCAGGAAAACCGACGTCCCCGAGGAGGCGGTGGAGCTGATCAGTCGGGTCGTCGATGCAGCCTCAGCAATTCTGGAGTACCGCGCTAGCCTGCCTGCGGCTGAGGCGCAGACAATTATGCCAGACGACAAGGTGCGTAGATGTTGCCAGATCGTGTGCGACGCCGCGAATGAAGTAGACAAACTTGGCCTGTCGACGATCACGAAATTGGACAAAAAGACCAAGAAAGCGGCAGGTATGGTCGATAAACTCTACTCCTACTCCCAGGCGGACCGGCAGGAGCTGTTGATTTTAAATGTGGAGAACCACCATACGGCGGCAATTAAGTGGTGGGAAAAAAAGGCATGGCGCTCCGAACGGCAGCGATCCGCCTGCGCTGCCACCGCTAGCCTATCCAGTGGAACGCCCGTGATGCGGGAAGCCGAGCGGTGCGCACTGCGGCTGCGTGCCGGCTCGGTACTGAGTGTCAGGATCTGGCTGGTCCGTGAGCGGATCGGTCTTGCGCGGGCCAAGATTGAACTGCGGGCGAGCAGGTTCGAGCCAGATTTGAAGGAACTCCTCGTCGGTCGAAATGGAGTGGTGCAGCTGATGGCAAGCGCCGTTCAAGAAGCTCTTCGCGCCCTCTCTTTGGCGAAGGGCATAATGGATGATGGCAAAGCACTCAACGCTCATGATTGCGCGGTTGTAGAAAAAATCATGGAGCGGCTTTCGGATTTTGGATTGGCGTTGCACGAGGTGCATACCAAGCTAAGCCATACCTACCCAGATGCCGGCCTCCCATTGAAACTGTTCGAACGGATCGTGGACGATGCATGGATCACTGCGCACGATGCCATGCACTTGTTGAACCTGCAGTCTCCGCCGTCAGCCATCATGGCGCCACAGGCCCAGGCGGGCGCTGCGATGCCGGCCAGGGCAGGCGCTGCGATACCGGCTGACACTGCTGGTACGGCTGCAGTGTCAGAAGGCACTACAGCGCGAAGGAAAGGGAAGTCAAAGCATAAGTCGGCAGCTCGCGCCGGGACTTCTGCCGCCGGGCAGCCATCAACACCAGTCGCTGCGAACGCCGGCACAGTGCCAGCAGCCAAGGTTCTCGCGCGCTCGGATCAAGTTGCGAGTACACAGGTGAGAGCGCAAGAGGTGGCTGCGAGTTCGTCGGGGGCAGGCTCGACAATCGGGGGCGCCGCGTTGTCAATGGAGGTATTGACGGAGCGGCTCAAACGATTGGACGAACTTTTGCAGTTCGATCTGGCCGGTCAGCAAAGCGTCGTCTCCCAAGTGCGCCAGATGAAGCCTGAGGAGGCCGGTAAGGTCGTGGACGATGTGGCCCAGTACCTGCGAGCCCAGGCCATTGAGATGCAAACCTGTCTCGCCGGGTTGCAGGGGCGTAATGTACGCCTGCTACTCACCTCCACCCAGCTACCCAAAGTGCACGAACGCACAGACCAGCTCAAAGGGTTGCTGAACATGGTGCTGGGACAGGCCAACGCATTGAATGAAGGAAAAGCCGGCATTACGACTGATTGCATGAAGACCTACGCATTTCCGGCGCAAAAATACCTGGAACATTTGTGCAATGCCGACGAATTGATGCCGCCGGAGGCACCGGTCGCGCTGCGTGGCGAGCCAGGAAAGCTGTTTGAGATGAAGCTGCAGCCCAAGATGCTGGTCAATGGTGCGATGCCGAGCCCGATGTGGGTGCACATCCACACGAGTCGCCCCGTCATGGCCAGAAACTTGGAAGGGCTGGCTGATTCCGAATTCACCGCTTGCCACGTTAAATCCAACGAACAGCGCGGCTACAATCGAGAGCGAGAGGAAGCCGATGCTAGGTCCGGTCGCGAGAAGGTCATAATTCATCGCGGCAAACTCACCCCCGCTTTCTGTAAGTCCTTGTTGACCTCGGGGCTTGGCCGCCAACCACGCCATTCGCGTGCCGAGCTCCCGTCGGCGCAGGCTGCATGACAGGGCACGTACTTTGGGGTCTAGGGCAGAATGCGGCCGGCCACGCTGTGAGTCAGCGAGCATTTCTCCTGGCCAAACCGCGAATGCCGCTGCGCGAGTTGCGGTCCGGCGATTGGAGTCGATCGGCTACCGTCAGGGCCGATTTGCGATGTCGCGTTACCTGCTGTTGACGTGGCGGCGTATCTTGCCTCCCATCCAACTTATCGCCGAGATCGCGCCGCCAAGATCGAGGCGGAAGGTCTTCCTGCGAGCGCGGAGCAGGCATAGCCGATCCGATCGGGATCGGCGCATCGCAACGACCCAACGGTGTGGTGGAGAAAATTGGATTCGGGAGAGCTCGTATCCAAGAGGCGGAGTTCCGGCCCGAATACAATCCGCTCGCAAGCACCCACGATGCGCATCCGCAGTTTATTGTCTGGGAGATGGGCTGGATCGCTCGGCGGCGCTGGCGCTAAGGCGGGGCTGTCGCCGGACAATTAGCATTCACTGCCAACAGCCTTGCAACCGTCACCAGTTGCAAGGCTCGGCGGCGGGTCGACAAATCACATGAAATCGTCGTCAGACCCGCTATCGCTGCTGTCGCTGTCCTCGGTTTTGTGGAGATAGAGTGGAGGTTTGCCTGCACGCTGCCACTCACCGGCACTGTTCTTCGTCCATTTGTCGGGATGCTGCGTAGGGTCAAGCACCAGGTCGCCATGATCCACTTCAACAAACCCCATCGTCTGCGCGCGCGCTTGTGCTTCCGGATTAGCCGCACGCCAATTCAGCAACGGTCGGTCGCCGTCTATCCGAAGTTGATGCTCCAGCAGAATATCGCCCGCATTTTCGACGAGCGGATGGGCGACTTGAAGATCCACTATGGAAGTGACCTCAGTTCGACCAGGAAATTGTTCCCGCCAACTTTCCGATTCGAACTCGTTCATGCTGAATCCGCCTTCCATTCTCAGCAGTCCGGCACTCCGGTCTCCCAATTGGTAACTGAAATATCGCGCGTGCTCCGTATCTCGACGGATGCCATATTGCTGAGCAACGTCCGCGGTGCGCCTGGCTCGTGACGATACGAACTCCGAATACTCTTGAGGATTGTCGGCGATGTGCGTGATTTCATCACCATGAAATTGCCTCACCTGTCTCCTGAAGGAAGTCCTGTTGATCTCCACCACAGGAGGTCGGGAATTGAGGGAGTATGCTTGGGGAGCCGCCGATGATGAGGCGCCGCTACCTTCCGATCCGGATAAGTGCATTCGGGCAAATGTGTCCGCGAACCCTTCGCTTCCTGCATCCGATTGCTCGCCGGCATTATGCGCGCGGTAACTATCGGATGAGCCACCAATTCGACCATACATGACGATTCGTACTCCTATGTTTCGCAACCGAGCTCAAGTTAGCACGGCTGTTCAACATAGGGCGCTTAGTTGACGACTAGCTGACGAGGGCATTCCAACGGCTGCACCAATCAAATCCGCACTGCCGGCCTCAAAACCTCGGACTGCGCCACGCACCGGCCAGCAGAGGCTGAAAGGTCATGCCCGGAGGACTTGCCGTAGTTGCTGGGTGGCAGATCCGAGGGGAGTGATTGCCCCAGGCCCGCGGTTGCGCGGTTGGCCTGACAGAGACACTGGGGCACGGATGGCCAGCCGACATTTGCCACTAGCATGGAACCAGGTCAGTTTTGAACTGGGCAGTCGTGGACTTCCAATGACTAGGCCAAGCCTGCGGCAAAGAATGCTTTCGCGACAGGCTGGAAATATTGCATAGGAACCGCGTGGCCGAGTTTTGTAGTGCTTATCAGCTGACGCGCTAAGACATGGTCATGGACGATCGTCAGGCGTAGTGCCCGCGCCTCACTCAACACATGTGAAACGCGCTCACCTTCGGCACGGCAAACTAAGAACGGCACCCCGGTTTCACCGCGAACGTAACGCAGACCGATCAGGACCGCCCTTCCTGTTAAGACCAGCGTGGCGCGATGCACGCCAAGCGCAGGCTCGTCGGCCGCCTCCTCGCGGATGCGACGCTGTTCACCTTTCAACTCTGGCGCTCCTTGCTGATCCTTCGACTCGCGCGTCACTTCGGTATTGGTCATGCGCATTTCGCGCAGATACAACGCGCGCTGGAGCAGGAGATCGATCAGTCCGCCGACCAGCAGTGCGCCGGCGCCAATTCCCATCAGCAATTTTGTCTCCATAAAGATGAGGCCAACACAGCCCATGCCGCAGATCGGCAGAGGGACCATTGTCTTCCACATCCCGAGAAGGACAATGGAAAAGGTTGCGCTGAGAACCAATACCTTGAACATGGTCTTGCAGACTTCGACCATGGAACGAGCAGACCCCAAGCGCTTCAGCCCTTCAAAGGGGTCAATTTTCTTAAAGCTGAGCTTCATCGGCTCCAGAGAGAAGACAAATCCACCATTGGCTAGCAGGCTGGCCAAAATCACCGCGGCGACGAGGGTTCCAAGCAGCGGGCCAACAGCCGCGACGGTGAGTTGGACGAGCACAACCAATGCCTGCGGCACCGCGGTATCGAAAGGTAGGCTCTGCAACTTGGTGGCTAATAGGAGCGCTTCCCGGCATTTGTCCTCGATCACGCTGCCTCTTAGCCAAAGGTAGCCGAGCCCAGCGCAAGTCCCGACCGCGCGGACGAAATCGGAGCTACGTGGCAGCTGTCCTTTTTTGCGCGCTTCACTTAACTTCTTCGGGCTGGCGGCGTGTGTCTTCTCTTCACTTGTGTCGCTCATGGCAGCAATTTGTCGAACCACTCCAGCGCGCCGTTGGCTTGTGTGACCTCCAGTTTCATGCTCTCCACCAGATAGGCAGCGTAGGTGACCATGAGAACTGGAAAGACAATGTTCTTGATTGCCGGAGACAGTTGGCTCGCCTTAAATTGCGGGGCAAAGCGACGCAGCAGCATCATCGATATATCAATCAGTATCAGGAAGAACACGACAGGCCCCGATACCAATAATGCCGTGCGCATTATGCGGTCGAGAAGCCCCAACAACTCCATTGCTCCTGGCCCGCTCAGTGTCGGGTGAAACTGATACACCGGCCAGATCAAGTAGCTGCGGTACAGGACACTGATCAAAGTTTCCAGGCCTCCTGATCCGACGAATATGGCAATCGCAGTGATCCCCAGAAAAACGCCCATCGCGGAAGCCTGACTGTTCGTCGCGGGATCGGCCGAAGCGGTCGGGCTGCTGATGCCGCGTTGGTTGTCGATAAGCTCCCCGGCAGCCTGAAGGCCCCAAAGCGGAATGCCAAGAAAAGTGCCAAGGAGTACACCGACAAAAACTTCCTTGAATCCGAGCAGGGTTAGCTGGATCAGGCGTGTATCAGAATCCAGCGCCGGCAATCCGCCGCTGACGTGTGCCAGGCATGGTAGTGCGAAGCCAACAGCCAAACAGCCCCGGATCAGCCCACTGATCTGCGAGCGTGTGAATACGGGAAAGATCAGCATGATGCCCATCGCGCGGGCTGCCCCAAGACCTGCCGCAACGACGAGTTCGAGAGCCGTCTGGATCAGAATTTGAATATCGGCCGATGGCGCGTCCATGGGGCGGACTAGTAGCTAAGTGTCATTGCGGGAAACTCGGTGAAGATCTGATCGGCTAGCTCTATGAGCGGGGCGCTTAGCACAGGAGCAAACAGCCCAATCACCGCGACAACGACCAGAAGCTTCACGGTGAGCGGCAAGCTTTCATCCTGGATCTGCGTCGCCGCCTGGAGGATGCCGATGACGAGGCCGACAACCACTGATGCAATGAGCGGCGGTAGAATCCAGATCATGAAAACCACCAGTGATTGGCTCATAAGAGTAATGATGCTGGATTCAGTGATGATCAGCCTCCCGGTAACGTATAACTCAGCACAAGCCCATGCATCAATTTTGACCAACCATCAATGGCAACAAACAAAAAGATCTTGAACGGGACAGATATAACAGTTGGTGAGACCATCGACATACCCATTGCCATCAAGATAGTTGTCACTATCAGATCTATAACAATAAAAGGCAGATAAAGTAGAAATCCTATCTCAAATCCGCGCTTCAATTCTGATAGCAAGAAAGATGGTACAAGTATTGCAAAGTCATCAGGCGTGGCTGCAGCGTGCATTTCCTCTGGCCAGACCTTTTCTGTCGAAGATAGGAAAAATCGCCGCTGCTCTTCATTTGTGAATTTCTTGAGATGCTCGCGCAAGGGCTCACTTCCGGCTTTAGCGGCGCTTACCCAGTCGTCGAATGTCTGATAGTGGAGCTTGGGATCCGACATGCGGTCATAGGTCTGCTCAGCAACGGGCGCACTAACGAACATAGTGAGGATCATCGCCGCGGCGTACAGCACCACATTGGGTGGTATGGTCTGGGTCCCGAGCGCATTGCGGACGAGGAAAAGAACAATTGATACCTTTACAAAGGCCGTTGTCGTGGCAACTGCTAAAACCAGCAGACCGAGTCCGGCGGTAACCGCAAGAAGCGCCAGGATTGTCGGCTGAGCTTCACTCATTGCATGCAAACCCGCCACGGAGCCTGATGCCCAGCTCTTCTCCGATGCGGACAATGTCGCCACGCCCGATACGCTGACCATTGGCCACTATGTCGACCGGGCCGTCGATCGGCCATCCAAGTTCAAAAATATGCCCTTCGCCGGCACTTCTTAATTCCCCAAGAGAAATAGGCCAGCGGCCGCATTCAAAGACAAGCACGATCTCGACATCGTCGAGATCCTTAGTAAGCTCCAGTTGCGATCCGGGTTGTGTCATATGCGCATTCTCCAAAGGACACGGTCGCGGGCGGAAAGGCCCCCGCAAGATTAATTCATCGCCGTCAAGATCCGCCCCGGCGCACAACTGGCCGACAGCTAGGGTGATCTGGCCGCGGCCGAACGGCGCAATATCGGGCAACAATGCATCACCGACACATGCGCTTCGAAGAAGCGCCGCAGGAAGGCGAAGCGTGCCGACCTCTCCAGCAACAATGAGCGGGAGCTCTGGAGGCAGCCCGCCCAGCTGCCGCGGCAACTGGGCAAGCAGTTCGCCTAGCGCGCGAAACGCAGGCGGTACTAAGCCGTCAAGAGGCGTGAACAGGAATAGACGGCCCTTGCCCTTGACCGCGCCGAAAATGATGTCGAGTTCAAGATGAGGAGCCAGCATCGTGGCTTCGCATACGCGCACGAGTTGCACGTTCAGACGCGTCGTCTCCTCCAGTCGAGTGACAAGCGGCTCAAGAGCGAGTTCGAGAATAAGCGAAGCAGTTGGCTCGGAAGGGAAGGCCAAGCCGTTCTGCACTGTCGTGATGAACTCCTCTACGAGCGGGCGCGACAGCGACAAGATGACCGTTTCGGCTCCCACTCTCCAGACGCAGTCAAGCATCGGAATGGCAGCAGGTTCCTGCTGCCAGACAAGCCCTGCCGTTCGCACCGATAGCGGCACCTCGTTGATCCGGCTTTGAAACGGCGTGCGGGGCGCTGCTGTATCATTGAGCCACGAGACAACCGTGCGGGACAGTTTCAGAACTGGTTCGAACATGGCGGGTGTGACCGCAGCGGCTATCAAAGACTGCACGGTCGTGTCATTCGGACGACCTCTTGCGACTGTCGGATCCGGTTGCGCGGCATTTAGGCAAGCGACCCCCTCGCATATTTCAGCAGTATCTCGTCGTCGGCCTCGATCTCGGCTGCGGCCTCCGAATGAGTCTCGACGGCGCGCCGCACATCGTCCTCGATTTGTTGCCATTTGTCCCTTGCCGCCGAACATATGACCCATAGCTCCCTCGTCCTGGACGCCGCCATCTCAGCCTCCTCTTGAGCGATTTGGGCATCATCAAGCATCTGCCGTCTGGAAGTGACCTCAGCGGCAAGCTGTTCAGTGTGAAGGCGGTGACGGTTGAGCGCTGCGCTAGACAAGTTGTCGAGTGACATCAGATGCTGATAGAGCGCTGCTTCTGTTCTTGAACAATGTTGCTGTATCATTGCAAGCTCCCTAGCGGCATTTTGTACGGCTGAGGCGGCCACATCGCGCTGGGCTTCCTTCTTGGACAGCTCGCCAAGGGCACGACGCTCTTGCATTTCCTTCAGAAGCCGTAACCTCGAAGACTGAACCCAGTTCACGCGGTCAGACGCGACATCCATGCGACCGTCTCCTCGAAATCTGACGCGTCATCTTCGCTCTGGCGCAGAAACTCCCTCAGTTCGTCGATTGACGCGACGGCCCGGTCAGTCAGGGGATCTCCACCTGGCTTGTATTCGCCAACATTGATCAAGAACTCGGTCTCGGCATAGCGCGATAGGAGCTCGCGGAAAATGGATGCTGCCTTGCGATGTGTCCCCGAAACGACTGCATCCATGACGCGGCTGCGACTCTGCAGCACATCAATAGCGGGGAAATGCGATCGCGCCGCAATAGCGCGTGAGAGGATGACATGGCCATCGAGAATACCACGCGATTCCTCGGCGATTGGATCACCCGTGCCATCACCCTCTACAAGCACCGTATAGAAGGCCGTGATTGAGCCCCGCTCACCCATGCCGGCGCGCTCGAGCAGGCCTGGCAGCATGCCAAAAACGGAAGGAGGAAAGCCCCGTCGCGTCGGCGGCTCACCCGCAGCAAGGCCTATTTCGCGCATAGCGCGGCAGAAGCGCGTCAGCGAATCCAGCATGAGAGCAACGCGTAGGCCCTGATCGCGAAAATATTCCGCGAGCGCAGTCGCCATTGGAGCGCATTGCGCACGCTCCACCGCCGAGCGGTCGGAGGTTTCAACCACGACGACCGTACGGAGAAGGCCCTCTTCACCAAGATTCCTTTCGATGAATTCACGAACTTCCCGTCCACGTTCGCCTATGAGCGCCACTATGACGACGTCAGCGGCGGCACCCTTTACGATCTGTGACAACAGCGTCGACTTGCCACCACCTGGCTCGCCATAAATCCCGATCCGCTGGCCCTCGCCGCACGTCAGCAGACCATCGAGGACACGGACCCCAAGCGGGAATGGCCGCTCAATCATGCGCCTCGTCATCGGATTGGGGGCTCTGCCATGCAGGGGCCGAGTTTCGACGGTCTTGATTTCGCCTTTGCCGTCCAATGGGCGGCAACGACTGTCGATCACGCGACCGAGCAAATCGCCGCCGACGGGCACCTCACGCATTCGGCCAGTGGCCACGACCTCTGCGCGGCTGGATAGGCCCACCAAGTCCCCGATCGGTGTCAGCAATACACCATCACCCGACAGGCCGATCACCTCGGCCTCGAGCGACAGCCCGGTTCGCGGGTCCTCTAGGAGGCAAAGTTCCCCAATACGAGTATCTGGCAAGACGGCATGAACCAGTGTGCCGATAGCCCGCGTGATCCGACCGCGCACCGCACGCGTGTCAATTCGCTTGGCCGCAGCCCTCAAAGACGAGATTGCTGGAACGAGAGCTCGAGTGTCGGCGTCAGCGTTATGTTCTGGGACGGGCTTTCTCATAGCTCGCCTTTTTCACATAGCGTCCCGAAACCAAGGCGCAGCGCGCGCATCTGGGCGTCAAGTCCCAGGTCGACATTGCCGTACTCGCTCCACAGCACGCACCGTTGCGGCGACAACGTCGGGTCGGGCTCGATCCGCACCCTTGGTCGACCATCCTGGCCGTCGCATCGAGCAAACTCTCGTGCAAGCATGTCGACTTGCATGGGAGAAACATGAAGGCAAACTTCGGCGCCGCTGTATTGACACTCTATGGCGTGACGAACAGCCCTCACCAGTAGCTCGCCCGGATCGAAAGCGCCGATAAGATCGCTCAATATTTCCATCACGAGCTGCGGCAATTCCTGCTCCAGAGCCGCCTTTCGTCGCGCGATTTCGGAGATTGTCTCCGCAATCAGCCCTGCCATCTCCTCGGTGCCTGCATTCGAGCCCTCCATGTGGCCGCGCACCCACGCCCGCTGGTAAACGGCGCGTGCCCAGTTTCGAACGCGCTGCCGATGCCGTTCTGCCGCGGCAAGCGCTTGCGCGGCGCTGTGCCAGGTTTCGAGCTCGCTCGCGGGTATCAGTGGTCCGATTGGACGCATCTGCGGCGCTATTGGCCCCTCGGAAAGTTCGGCTGTCATTTCACCGGGGTCTCTGTCTCAAAATGAGCTAGTACAAGTGAAAGCAATTGGCCGGCGGCGGTCCAATGCTCAGGTGCTGGAGTCTCCGCGGCAGTCCCCTCGGGCAACCGAAGAAGCACGCGGTTACGCTCGGTCGCTGAACTGTCCTGGAGCCAAGCCCCAAGACATGCATGTCCATCGTATTCGATTTGCTGAGCGAGTTTTTCTGGGTCCGCGATCAGTCTGTTCTCAACGGCATGCAGCAGGTGTCGGATTCCGAATGCGTGTGCATCCACGCCGATGCGTTTAACAAGGATGGCAAGCTCAGGCTGAGAGACAAACGCGACCAGCGAACGGGCATGCCAGATACTACCAGCAAGAAGGGCAGCTCGATATGGATCGTGCCCGCGTAGAAGGTCCGGCCTGCAGCCGATGTGGTTCAGATCCACGTCATAGTTGCCCAGCAATTCTGCCAGCCTTGGATGCAGTCTGGAACACTTCTGCAACTTCACTAACGTTTCTGCCGATAACGCTGGATCAAGACGCGCCGCTAGACGGGTCGGATGGGCCGAAGCCGCAAGCTCGCTCGCGCCCGGAAAACGCAATTGGTGCGGACCATCAGGTCGGGCGGTCTGTATAGGCATTGGCAATGAGATGTCACCCACGTCCAATTGCAGGCATTCTTTTGCGAATGGCCTCGACAGCAGAAGCATCCCGGCGCCCCTCGACCTTGGAAACGCCGGTTGATTGCTTGCGCCGACGCGTAGCAACGCTGACCAAGAGATAACAGGCCACTGCGAATACGGCTGCGGCAAAACCTGTCACGGTCGCCAGAATTGGCGCAGGAAGAGGTGTTGATGCTTGTGGCAAAACAGCAGTCGGATCGGGCCGTTGCTCGTGTGCGGACCGTTCTACCGGCACCAAAACCACTTCCACCTTATCGTAGGACAAGCCTTCGATGCTGTCGGCTACCAGCATCTTTATCTTTGGCAGCAGAGCCGCGACATTTGTTTTGGCGTCGTGCCTGATAAACACCGCGGCCGAGGATGGCGTGGCGCCGGCTCGCACAAGGTCGTTATGCGGCAGCACGACGTGAACACGTACAGAAAAAACGCCATCGATATCGCTGATCGTCCGCGACAACTCTTCGCTCAGGGCATACACGTAACGGGCACGCTCCTCGGTCGGCGAGGCAATCAGGCCTGATCCTTGGAATATCTCACCGAGGTTCTTGAAGGATTGGCGCGGCAACCCCTTGGCGTTCAGAAGGTTGATTGAGAAGGCGAGCAGCTTTTCGTCAACCTGGATCGTGCTGGTCCCATCCTTGGCGACCACCCGGATCGCGGCGACCCCGTTGTCTTCAAGAAGTGCGAGCATTTCATTTGCCTCACGCTCTTGCAATTGCGTGTAGAGGTCGGTTTTGCAAGCACTGAGGGCGACGAGAACTAGCAGCATGACAAGTCTAACCGACCGCCACCCTGACAGGCCACGCATGATTTCGCCCTCGGCCAAGCCAATCATGCGCGCGGTTCAGCCTTCCTTCAAAAGTTTATTCACGGATGATGTGACGCCGCTGACGCCTTTGGAGATAAGCGCCACCTGGGTGACGCCGTTGTAAACATCCCGAAGACCAGCCATCATCGTTTCGAAGTCTTGCCCTTGTTGAGGAATGCCCGAGATTCCGGTTCCCGCCTCACCTGCGACGGGAAGCTTCTGCGCCGGTCCCGGTAGAGCGCCCTTCGAAAGGGCTATGTCATGGTCGAGCGCGGGGAAGGAAACAGTGTTGTGTGGATATAGGGAGGAAATCGTCTGCAACACGCGATCGCCCATGCCGCTCGTCGGCGCAGCCGCGCGCTGAACATCCATCGCCGCAGCAACTGGCGCCGCACTCGCTGGCTCCGCGGCGGCATTGTTTTTCAGCGAGTCGGCTGCATGCCCTAAGGCGCGCTCAAACTGGGCCTGCTCGACAATCGACGGTGATCCGACCCTGGGGAGGCCAGCCGTTAGAGTGGCAGAGATCGACGTGACAGGCATCATCATGTAAGGACTCGGTTGCTCTCTCTGACCGGGCGGGCCCCGCCCATTCATCACCCGGTGTCGGCGCAACACTCCTAGGGGGGCAAGCTGACAACAAGCTGACTAACGGCGGCGTCATTTCGACATCTAAAATCTCTTCGGCAATTTAGTCACTTGTGATGATTTCAGCGTTTGGTTTATCAGTGCGACATGCCGAGAACGCTTATCCAACCCGTCACCCTGCATGTTTTGAGACTTCTCTGTGCCGGGTTTTTTCTGTCCACCGGGATTCACCCGGCGCACGCAGTCCCGCTGTCCCTTCCGGCGACACCCTATAGATACACGGTTCTGGATCAGGAACTCGCTGCAGCGTTGCAGGAATTCGGCAACAACCTGAATATCAGGGTCAACATCAGTCCTGCGGTGAAGGGGCGAATTCGCGGACGTATGCCTGATTTGCCACCGCGCGCGTTCCTCGACCGCTTGACGAACCTTTACGGTCTCCAATGGTACTATGACGGCCTTGTGCTCTATGTGTCTGCTGCACAAGAATCGCAAACTCGAATGCTTTTGATGACGTCGATTCGCTTCGATGCGTTCAAGGGGGCTCTCGACAAGCTTGATATCTCCGACGAGCGCTATGTGGTCAAACCCGTGCCAGGCAATGGCCTCGTCTTCGTTTCCGGTCCACCGCGCTTCGTCGCACTCGTGGAGCAGACCTTTAACGGCTTGGTGGCGGAGGCGCAGGCGCAGACTCACATAGCGGCCACGCCAAAGGAATCAGTGCTGATCTTGTTTCGCGGCTCCTCCACTACGGTCGTTCGCGACGGACGACCGGATGCTTCTTATTCTTCTGACATCCCACAACAGGATAGCGTTGGCGGGAAGCCTGAGCTGGGCAAGAAATGAACATTGAGGATTTGCCGCAGCTCTGAAGAACATGACTGCGGCTACCCCTTTGTGAACTCTTCGCAAACTCGTCAGTTTCTCGAAAGCTAATCCGCTCATGATGAGTCCCGGCAGCTCTCGCGGTGACTCCGGCCATTGTGTTGGACCGAACCTTGGAGCCGGCCCGGAACACAGCAATTGAAGGCAGGGCAGGCGCATTCGTGACCTGCCGACGCTTGGAATTGTCGAATTTTGTGAAACGCAAGGGATCTTCTGTCGGGGTCTCTTGTGGGGATTTCAACGTCACGTCTGAGGATGCACAATGTCGGCCAGCAATCTTTCAACTTTCTACCGCTCAAATTCGCTACAGTCCGCAAGGGGTTGGCCGGGCCTGAAAGTTTCCCATTTTGCGACCCAGCATCAGCAAAGTGCATCGTGCTTCGAAGCGATGCTGTCCACTTGTGTGCTGGCAAACAAGCCCGGCTCTTTCGCGCAAGGGGATCTGCCAACGTCGAATCTTGATTCGACAATGGATAAATTGCGGCAGGACCCTTTGGGCCATCTGGCACCGGATGTCGAATCGACATTGAAGGGCTTGGAGCAACACCCACTGGATCTGCTGCCGCCACATATGAGGGCGGCTCTCAAGGAGGACCAATCGCAACGCTCCAAGGCGACTGAAGCCCAACATCTGCTCCGCGTCACCCCGAAGATCGAGCCGGCTCCCAGGCCGAGCCCCGGAATCACGTGGAACGGTGGGTCGCTGACCACGGCTGAGTTGCAGATTGTTGCGGTACTCAACCGTCACAAGGACCAATGCCCGCTTAGTTGGAAGTCGTTGACCGAGAAAGCCAATGATCCCTCTACGCCACCGGATCTGAAAGCGGCGATCAAGGGACTGCAGCAGGATTCGGGACTTTTTTATGCGATTGGCTCGCAGGGCGACGGCCGCTGTGGAGGCAAGATCAACGCCAAGGACTTGGCCGGATTTTCAAACCACCACCCACAAGTTGCTGCATTTCAGGAAGCCCAAGCGCAAAGCTACGAGCAGAACTACATACCATCCGACGGCAGCGGAGGTTTGCAGCCTTCGGTCATGACCTTGAGCGATGCCTTGCGGGAGTTTTACCGGTACTCCGAAAATCTGTCCAAGGACCTGAGTCTGGATGAGTTCAAGAAAATGGTCGGCGGCGAATCGAAAAACGGCAAATTTCCGCCCCAGGTCATTGCGGCGGCGCAATATTTCCTCGATCACCCCGATGCTTGGAACCAGTTGTGCGGTGGCTCGAAAGGGAAGATGCACAAAGAGGATTTCCTGCAAGTCGCCTCATCGTCGATGAGCCTCACGCAAACTGAGCTGAATACGGTCGAGATGATCAAGGACCATCAGGACACGTTCTTTGGAAGCGGTGTTCTGACTCGCGACAAACTGGCGAAAATGAAAGACGACAAGAGCCTTGATCCGAAAGTGCGGGAAGCAGCCTCTCAGCTCCTTTCAGATCCTCTTTTGTTTGGCCTCCTGAACAATTCGATCACGGGCTATAAGACCCATCATAAATTCTTCGACTTTGGCGGCGGGCATACGGTTGATTCCGGCAATATCAGCAAAAAAGACTTTGCCCATTTTTGCACAAACATGTCGTCTGCGAACCGCAACGTTCAGCAGCCAATCACCCACGGCGCCCAAACCGCAGAAGAGCAGAATGCCGTCGCGGACATGAAGATGGGCCTGATGGACCAGCCTGACATTAAGTCAGCCAAAAAGAACGGCGGGGCCGTCATGCACGTCGTCGACTCCGTGCTCAAAATCGAGACGAAAGTGCTCGACTTGGCGGCAACGGCGGTGGGACTGCTCAGCTTCATTCCGGGCCTCGGACAAGTAGCCGATCTTGCCTCGATGGTTCTCGAGGCTGAGTCGCAAGCAGCCAATCTCCTGCGTACGGCCATTAACGGAGGCGATATGAAGCGAGCGCTGGAGGAAGCTGGCCTCAATATGGCCGCGCAGGCGATCGGCCTTATCGCAGGCCCCGAGGTCAAGCTGGCCATTCGAAATGGGCTCGTAAAGCACCTGATGGAAGAGGCCTTGGCGGCAGGCATTGATCTTTCGGTCTCGACGGCGCAGGACTACGCAGAAGGCTATGTGAATAACCTCCAAGCGCGCCTTGCAGGCGGCCCTGAGCAAAACCTAGGCCTTCCGAGCATGCCATCATTCCAGAGTGTGGCAAGCAATGTGCCCTTCGTCGGCATTGCCTTATCCTAGCCGTCGCCTTGCGCGGAAGCTTTGGCTCGCGCGCTGAGATAAGGGTCATTGTGGCACAAGCAGGGGTTCATCCGCATCAACGCAAGCGGTGTTCCTGACGCCATCTTGATCGGACTGTGAGGGAGATGTCCGAAGTCTGTGAAGGCTTCGGTATATGACGACTTCAGAGTTACGCTGAGCCCAGCCATCTCGAGCCGGTGCGCCGGGTCGAGGTTTTCACGGGCGCCGGCCGGCAGCGGGAATGGTCTCCGGAAGGCACGGCGCGGATGGTGGCGGAGCTGGCGCAGCCGAAGGAACGGCTGTCGCGCGCCCAGGGCGGCCTCCCGAACAGCCAGACGATGATCTCCTGCGGCCTATATCCTTGTGCCCACGCTCAAGGCAGTCGGCTGAAAACAGCGCTGATTTAAAACAGCATTATCCTGCACTGCACCCTCGATCCTTGCGCTCACCGATCGCTCGTCGACACGCACGCGGTCAAGTCGTTATCGGCGCTATGCCGATGGGCTTCGAGAGCAAGGTGGACGCTGAGCGGTGCGTCAGCCTCAGGGCGCGGCTGGCCAGCTTTGGGTCTCACGCTCTATGACGGCAACACCCGGCTGATCCACTTGGCCTGTTCGGGGGCTCCCGGCAGCGGCGCGGAAGCCACGGTCCGCCTTCCTCGGCTTCAGGCCAAAGACACCGCAGCATGCTCCAGAGCTATGTCTGCCGCCTTCGCCCCATCGTCGCTGGTCATGTGGAAAGGACAAGCAGGCTACGCACCCCATAATCCCGTCGGGCAGGATTCGACAGTCGACGGCGAGACATTCGCCAAACCTCACCCTTGATTCTCAGCAACGTTAAAAAAAATTCACATAATGTTCGTGAGCGTAGTCTCCTGTCAGGTGGTACATTAGCCCCAATATCTGGCGTCTTAGTCGTAGAAAGGACTGTGATCCATCTTCCATTAGCATCCATACCAGCGGATTTACAGCAAATGACGAGAAGAGATCTCATGCGGATTGATGGGGATAGAAGGGCTAGCGGCTTGCTGCATCCCGTCCGGGTTGATGCCAACCAATGTTGACACTGGTAAATCGCGTAAGGACGGCAGCGCATCTTGATCGCCTTCGAATCCTGGGCCTTTGCGCGCATGCGGATCTAACCGTCGGCGAGCTGGCCGATATTACCAGTCTGCCTCGCGAGCAGGTTCGACGCCACGTCCGGCGGCTGGTCAGAGCCAACTTTCTTTGCTGCAACGAACAACGTCCGCAGTCTTCGTACCATATGCAAGCAGGAGGCAAGGATGGCGGGCTGGCTCAATTGGTGGTCGATCTCCTGCCCCACGATGATGGTCATCATAAAAGAGACCTACAACGCCTGGAAGCAATACAAGACGCGCGGTTGAAGGGACCGCCTGCTTGATCGTGAAATAGATCAGTCCAAATGGAGCGCGACTACCATGGATAACTCCGCCGGCGGCGCCATCGCGCAGCCCGACACTTACGGGCGGCCTCACTTAGCCGCCGTCGACTCCCGCGTTCGCGAACTGCTTCTAAGACAGGAGCGCCAGGAGCGGACAACTCTCAAACTGATCGCCTCCGAGAACTTTGCCTCCTCGGCGGTGTTGGAAGCGACCGGGTCGATTTTCACCAACAAGTATGCCGAGGGATACCCCGGTGCGCGCTACTACGCCGGAAACGAGATCGTCGATGAGCTTGAGACCCTCGCGATCGAGCGCCTGAAAGCGCTATTTGGCAGTGAACACGCCAACGTCCAGCCTTATTCAGGCTCGCCAGCCAACCAGGCTGTCTATCGCGCGCTTTTGAGCCCCCGTGACAAAGTGATGGGCTTGCCTTTACCCGAAGGCGGCCATCTGACTCACGGTTGGTCCGTCAATTTTTCCGGCAGCGATTATCAGCGCGTCCCGTACAGGCTGCACGAAAAGACACAGCAAATTGACTATGACCACTTGCGCGAGACCGCCAAGCGGGAACGCCCGAAGCTAATTTGGGTCGGCGGAACTGCTTATCCGCGTATTTTTGACTACGCGGCAATGGCCGAAATTGCTTCGGAGGTGAACTCGTATCTGGTGGCTGACATCGCCCACATCAGCGGCCTGGTTGTCGCAGGAGTGCATCCGAACCCCGTGCCCCATTGCGATGTGGTCACCAGCACCTCTCACAAGTCGATCCGCGGTCCCCGGGGTGGCTTCATTTTATCAAGGAATGAAGACCGTTATCAGCCCCTCCATCATCCGAAGAGCAAACACAATCTGGCCAAACGTATAGACCGCGCCGTGTTCCCTCTTCTGCAAGGCGGACCGCATATGAATACTATCGCCGCGCTTGCCGTCGCTTTGCAGGAAGCAGCGAACTCGTCCTTTCGTGTCTACGGTCAGCAGATCGTCCACAACGCCAAGGCTCTGGCCCAGGCGCTTCTGGAGCGAGGTTATGAACTCGTCACCGGGGGCACTGACAATCACATGCTGATCCTTGATCTTCGGGACCGGCCGCTGTCAGGCAAAGCCTATGCGGAGCGCTTATCGCGTGCAGGCATCATTGCGAATTTCAATATGGTCCCGGGCGACCGGCGGCATCCGGCGCTGACAAGCGGCATCCGCTTAGGGACGCCAGCGGTGACGTCCATGGGCATGCGCGAAACGGAGATGGTGCAGATCGCCGCTTTCATCGACTCGGTCTGCCGCCAGCCCGATGACCAGGAAGTTCATGCGAGCGTACGAAGAGACGTTGCCGACTTCTGCACTGCGTTCGATGTTCCCGGCATCCCCGACCGATAAGCCACCCCAATCCAGAAACTCCTCACTAACTCCAGCACTTGAAGCGAGGGCATTTTTATGACCAGGCAGTTCGTGTTCTCTTCCGAATCCGTCGGCGCGGGACACCCCGATAAGATGGCAGACAACATCTCCGATGCCATTCTCGATGCGGTCCTGCGCACCGATCCGAAGGCGCGCGTCGCCTGTGAAGTGTTGGTGAAGACGGGGATGGTCGTTGTGGCTGGCGAGATCACCAGCCATGCCCACATCGATTACAGCCAAGTCGCCCGCGATACGATACTCGATATTGGCTACGACGATGATGCGATTGGCTTTGATGGTCGACGTTGCGCCGTCGTTCTGGCCCTCACCGAGCAGTCGCCCGACATAAGCCAGGGCGTTGATGAAGGACGAGGGCAGGATCTCGGGCAGGGGGCAGGGGATCAGGGCATCATGTTTGGATTCGCATGCAACGAGACGGATACATTGATGCCCCTGCCGATCCAACTCGCTCACCATTTGACGAAAAGACAGGCCGAGGTCCGGAAAGCGGGACAGCTTGGCTGGCTGCGTCCGGACGTGAAATCTCAAGTGTCCGTACGCTACGAAGGGCTCCGCCCGGTGGCGCTGGATACCATAGTCCTGTCAACGCAGCATGACGAAGCGGTCTCACAAGCCACGGTCCGCGAAGGCGTCATTGAGGAGATCATAAAACCGGTCCTGCCGGCCCACCTGGATACTTCGGGGATCAGATTTCTGGTCAACCCAACAGGGCGGTTCGTGGTCGGTGGGCCTGCCGGCGACTGCGGCCTCACAGGACGGAAGATCATCGTCGATTCCTACGGTGGGACCGGGCGTCACGGCGGCGGTGCCTTTTCGGGCAAGGACCCATCCAAGGTTGACCGCTCGGCGGCCTATGCCGCCCGGTATGTCGCGAAGAACATCGTTGCCAGCGGCCTTGCGGAGGTCTGCGAGGTTCAGCTTGCCTACGCGATCGGCGTGGCCAGGCCGGTTTCTGTCATGGTCCATACTTTCGGTACCGCAAGGGTCGATGGAAAAAGGAGTGA
>NZ_RZSC01000089.1:0-13904 GCF_003998155.1 Mesorhizobium sp. M1E.F.Ca.ET.063.01.1.1 | reverse complement strand
GTGTGGCAGCGGCTGATGGTCTATGCGCACCAGAATATCGACCTGAAGCCGATCCCGGGCCTCGATCATCCGTTCGTCGACCCGGAGGTCGCGGCCAAGGCCGAGGAGGCGGCGAAGAAGGAGGCCTCGGACGCCACGGCGCAGGCACAGGCGGAGCGACCGCCGGTGCTCTCCAGCCGCACCACGCAGACGCTGAGGGAGATGACCAAGACTTTCCAGGCGGCACCCGTTCTCAACGCACCCACCCTGCCGGAGACGCTGTCGGCGCTTTAAGTCCTTGTTTTGATGCATGTCGTTTTCCCAAAACCGCTGCACACTTTTGGGCGACATGCTCTAGTGGAGACTGGGCAATCTGAGACGGGCCCATTCGCCGCGTGGAATCTCGGCGCCGACACGGAAGTTGAACGACAAGACCCTCGTCGCTTCGGCATCGACCTCGCACCGGAAGCCTAGGCGGTACCATGTGGTTGCCGTGCTGAAAGCGGCCTCCGGAGGGGCAAGAACATTGCCTACCTTCAGCGGAATGGACGGCAGCCATTTGGGAGAATAAGAGGCCTCCTGTAATTCCTGATTCAGAACGCTGCCGCAAAGGTTGGCAACCCTCTGATCGCGAGGCACGCCGCTCATAGAGCTTGTGGCCAGCGCATCGCCGGTAGCGCCCTGCGAGTAGAGCTTTCGAACACCCGGAAGGCCCGAATAGATCGGCGATCCAGCAACGGCGGCGTTGGTGGAACTTGGCGTCCCGGCGCTCCTGCTTCGGGACTTCGAGACCCTTGCAGGCCTGAACTTCAGCGCATTTGCGGGTTTGGGCTTTGGCTTTTCGGCCGCGGCCGGAAGCTCGACCTTACCGTCGCTCTCAGCACCCAACGGCGTCGGCGCTACGGCTGTTTCAGCGGTTTGCGCTCCTGCCTCTTGTTTGTCCGCCTGCTGTTTATGTGTGTCCTGGTCTGCCTGCTTTTCATCACTCTGCGTGGGCTTGGCGTCCGTCGCGGCGGTTACCGGCTTGTCGTCGGCCTTGCTTGGATCTGCCCGCTGATCGGCGTCTGCCGGCGCGGCAGATTGGTTCTGTGCAGGCTTGGGCACGGCAGGCGGCTTCGAATCGTTATCCTTGGCCGGCGAGGGCGTGTTGTCTCGATCGCCGCCTCCTTCCAGGGATTTCCTCGGACCGGTATCCTTGTCGCCGTACTGAAAAACGGGCTTTAGCACCGCGATAGCTGGTGGCTTCGGCGGCTGCCTTTCCAGCGAAGGCGGTTTTTCAGCCTTCGGTTCCGGCGGCTTTTCGGCCTTTGGCTGCGGTGCGGGCGGAGGCTTCGGTTTCGGTTGCTCGGGCGGAGGCACAAGCGCGACATTGACCGGCTGTTCCTGGTCCGGCTGTTGGGCAGGCCTCGGCAGGCTGTAGACCAGAAACGCTGCGATGAGCGCATGCAGGATCAGCGATGCGGGCAAGGCCCACGCCAAATTCCAACGCCGTTCCTCTGTCTCGCCCTTCATCCCGATCGATGTGGAACGAAATGGCGGCGGCTTCAAGCACAGGCATAGGATCGGAGCGAACCAGTACCTTCTCACAGTGATAAGACGCGGGCCGCATTGTGCGACGCTAGCTTCTGACGGCCTCGTCAATGACCGCTATCGCGTCGACCTCTATGAGGTAGCCTGGGGACATTATCGCTACCCCGACCACCACATTCGCTGGCTTGTGATCTCCAAACAGCGAAATCTGCGCTTCTTCGATGATTGGAACGTGCTCATCGCGCTTGTAATCGACAATGTAGATTGTGATCTTGCAAACTTGCTCAGGCCGTGCATCTGCCGCACTGAGCGCTCGGCCGAGATTGCTGAATGCCAGGCGCGCTTGCGCCGCAAAGTCACCATGCCCAACGAGCTTGCCGTGTATGTCCTCGGGCTGCTGACCTGAGACGAATACCAGCTTGGATCCCTTCGCGACGACGACCTGTGTGTACATCTCTGGAACTGGCAGACCATCTGGGTTGATGAGTTCGAGCGCCATTGAATAGTCTCCTGCTTCGTTCGACTGAAATCGACATTGGTGATCACCGCGTCGCTGGCACACAGGACGATGGCAAAGCGCCGGCGCTGGTGCGTGGCGATGCAGCGCCGCATGAGGCATCGATGATCCGGGGGTCGAAGGGCGGAATCTCGCCCATGACAAGCCGGTCGTCAACACGGGGAATGCGCCGCTGGCTGCTCGGTAGAAGGACCTGATGGCAACGTGCCATTTGGATGAGCACCGGACGCGCAGGAACCCGCCATTTGCAGGCCGCATCACCTGAATATCGCAACGCCTTGGAGCAAGCCGACTTGCCACGAGGCCCCGCGCCGCGATATCCCGAGCAACCTCCTCTATTTCCGGCCCCATGCTCAAGAACGCATTCCTCACGCTGCTTTCGCTTGCCATAGCCATCGGGCTGGGCGGCGGCAGCGTCTGGTACGCGCTCAACGCGCAGGACGGCGTGGGCGCGATCCGCATCGGCCGATGGACCGCCTTTCCCGAAATCGGCACCCAGGCGGCCGATCCCTATTCGAAGGCGCGCGTGGCGCGCGAGGGTGTGCTGGCGCTCGGCCGGGCGGAGGGGCTCTCCTTCGTCGCCGAGCGCGACGAGGCCGGCGAGCCGCTGAAACGGGAATGCGCCTACACGATCGAAGGCGGCTATCCGACGGCCCGGTTCTGGACGCTTTACGCCGCAGACCGGTCGCTCGGCGTCATCGACACCGGCAAGCCAAGGCAGGCAGCGCTCCAATCCTACGAGGTGCTGCGCCAGCCCGACAATTCGGTCGTCATCTCCGTCGGCGACCGCCCTGCCCCCGGCAACTGGCTGCTCATCAACGGTTTCGGCAAGATGTATTTCGTGCTGACCTTCTACGACACGCCGATCGCCTCGAGCACCGGGCTTTCCGACGTGACGCTGCCGCGCATCCTGAAGGCAGGCTGCCATGCGTAGGCTGCTGCACGCGCTCATCCTCGGCCTGCTCGGCGCCGGCATCGTGCATATCGTGGTGCTGTTCCTGGTGCCGGAATTTTCCGAGCGCGATGCCTGGTCGCGGCTGGCGATGACCTCCGACCTCTACAGGATGACGCGCCTGGACGCCGAAGCCGGCGGCGCGCCGGTGGTGAAGTCGGTCGACCCGATGTTCTACGCCGCCGCCTGCCGCTTCGATCTCGCCGACGGGCTGGTGCGGATCAAGGCGCCGGGCGACGTGCCGTTCTGGTCGGCCTCGGTCTATGACCGCAGCGGCCACAACATCTATTCCTTCAACGACCACAACGCGAACAGCGAGAAGCTCGATGCCGTGGTGCTGACGCCGGCGCAGATGATCGACGTGCGGCGCGATCTTCCGGAGGAATTGCAGGGCGCGATCTTCGTCGAGGCGCCGATCGAGGAAGGCATCTTCGTCGTCCGCGCCTTCGTGCCGGACGAGAGCTGGAAGCCGATCGTGTCACGCTTTCTCGAGCAGAGCGCCTGCGAGCTGCAGGACTACTGAGAAACCAAACAGATCAGTGGTGCGGGGCCGTGGGCCGCGGCGAACCCGGCTTGTCCGGGCCGTCCGGACGCGCCGCGCCGACCTGCGGCTGCTGTTCGTAGCGGACGCCGGGGAAGATGATGACTGCCGCCGCCGTATCGGTAGCGTGATTTACTCGATTGACCGGTGCCGTTCTCGGCACAAAAGACAGGACCATGCCCATGGTTCGCGCATTCCTCTCGGTTTGACCGGAGCACAACGCAACGCCTCCAAAGTCGATTAAGGCGGGCAGAGGGTTAACGGAGCGCTAACGGATCGCGGCTAATTTGATCTTTGTTCCCTGGAGACGCGAAACCGGCCCGGCCGGATCGAGCGGGCCAGGTCTGTGTCGAGTATCGGGCGTATCCTCCGTGTCATCTTCGGATTTCAGGCATATCGCTATCCGGACCGAAGCGGGAAAAGCTGAAAGGCTGTTCCGCGCCGCGGTGTCGGCCTTCTGCTCGCTGACGCGCCCGTCGCGCCGCGAGATCGCCCAGCTTGAGGATCTGACCCTGCCGCTGTTCGACGAGGTGTCGGTCGAATCGCGCCGCTATGTCGCCGCCGCCCTTTCCGAATGCGAGTATGCGCCGGCCGCGCTGGTGCGGCGGCTGGCCGAGGAGCCTGTCGAGATCGCGGCGCCGCTGCTCACCCGCTCGAACGCGCTGAGCGACATCGACCTGATCGCGCTGATCGGCCGCCACGGCCTGCCGCATGCGCGCGCGATCGCGCGCCGCAGGGAGCTCAATGCGACCATCGCCGACCTGATCCGCGCGCTGGAGAAGCCGACGCTGGTCAAGACGCGGCCACCGGAGACGGTCACGAAGCTCGCGCCGGTGAAGTCGGCGGCGATCGACGCCGCCGAAGACAAACGCCCTGCTGCCGGCGAAGCCGAGGAGAATGCGCGGCGCCGCCTGCGCTCTATGATGCGTCCCGCCGGCGAGAACGCCGCTATCAATACCTTCCTCGGCCAGCCGGCCTATGTGAAGCTGCGCGAGACGGCGCTGACCGGCAACGCCGCCTTCTTCCAGACGGCGCTCGCCGATGCGCTCGACATCGATTTCGCCACGGCCCGCTCGGTGACCGAGCCGTCGAGCTATGGTGCGCTGCTTGCAGCGCTCAAGGCGCTCGATCTCAGCGAGGACAGGGCCTTCCTGATCGCGGTCGCCGTCTATCCTGGCGAGTTCCCGCATCCGCAGGCGATCCGGCTGTTCCTCGACCGCTATCGGCTGCTGCATCGCGAGGCAGCGCTCGACAAGGTCCGGGCCTGGAAGGCCGAAACCCTGTCACGCGCGATCCGCGGCAATGCCGCCGAGACGACAAGCGGCGAGCATCAGGCGTCGAACAGCGACGGAAAGGCCGCCAGCCTCAAGGCGTCCTGAGCTTCGAACCGACCTACTCCGTCTTCACGGAGACAAGCTCTTCGACCTGAACGGAGCCGGCCTCGATCTCGACCACCCAGATATCCGGATCGAATCTCTTTTCCTTCTCGAGCCGCACATCGAATGCCGAGGCATCGTCGCTGGAATCAAGCAAGGTGAAGAAGCGCTCGTCGGGCTTTGCCGAATCATAGCTCGTCTGCGGCGCCGGGCCGTAGAGAGCGACCTCCCCCAGCCGGCCGCGCGACAACACGAAGACGGCGCCCGCCTCCATCGCGCCGCGCTTGACCACGGCGGCAAAACCGCCGGCGGCGAAGACGCGGCGAAGCAAAGCCGATACCCAAAGATCGGTGGTTACGCGCATGGCGGGATTCCGGATGGCATGCGCGGTTCCTTACAGCATCGGCAGAGGAACCGGAACGGCTTGCGCCTCTCAGTTCGTCAGGCCGATCTCGCGCATCTTGACGTAGACCGCTTCGTCCGGCTCGCCGGTTTCGGGCAGGCCGAACAGCGCCTGGAACTCCTTGATCGCGGCCTTGGTGCGGGCGCCGACCTTGCCATCGAGCTGCATGTCGTCATTGCCGAAGGCCTTGAGGCCGGCCTGGATCTTGACGATGCGGGCGTCGGGCGCTTGCGTTGTGCCATCGGCGGGCGCCGATACCGGAATTGGAGCCGTCGCAGCCGGTGGAGCGGCAGTTGCCGGCCGCGGCGCCGGATGCGGGATGGCAGCGGTCGTCTGCCGGGCGCCGAGCTGATCGAGCAGCGCGCCGTCGATCTCTCCCGATCCCGGCAGCCCGACCTTGAGCTGATAGGCCTGGATGGCCTTGCGCGTGGCGGGCCCCGTGAGGCCGTCGACTGTGCCGTCGTAGAAGTCGAGGTCCTTCAAGATGCCTTGCACCTGCTGGACGACCGGATCGGGCTTGGGAGCCGGCTGCGCCGGCGCCTGCCGCACGATGTTGATGGTGGTCTCCGGTTCGTCGGAGACGGCGTTCGGGAAATTCTCGATGCTCCTGGTGGCGAAGAAGGCGCCCGTGTGCGGAAAAGGCTGGTACCAGAGCGCGTTGGCCGAGACGTAGAACAGGGTGACCAGGAAGGCGGTCGAGCCGCCGACCAGAACCGGATTGCGCGAGATCACCTGGCCAAGCGCCACAGCGCCCTCGGCAAGGACGCCGCGCTCGGGTTCGACCACCTTAGGCCGTCTTGCGGAGCGAGCCATTGCTGTCCCCATTTGCATCCCCCTTCGGCTTTGCAGCCGGCATCGGCAGCACCCCGACGGGCGCGCCCGTGCGCCGCTTCGGCCCGCTCACCGGTAGGCTGATCGTCACCGTGGTGCCCTCACCCGGGGCGCTCTCGATCGACATCGTGCCCTCATGCAGCGCCACCAGGCCCTTGACCAGGGACAGGCCGAGCCCGGTTCCCTCGAAACGGCGCGTATAGTCGTTCTGGATCTGCATGAACGGCTTGCCGAGATTGGCCATATCCTCCTCGGCGATGCCGATGCCTGTGTCGCTCACCCAGAAATGCAGCCGCGAGCCGACGCGCTTGGCGCCGATCGTCACGCTGCCGCCATCGGGCGTGAACTTAACCGCGTTCGAAACGAGATTGATCAGGATCTGCTGCACGGCGCGGCGGTCGGCATTGATCTCGCCGGCGTCCGGCGCGATCTGCGCGCCGAGCGCGATGCCCTTCGCCTGCGCCAGCGGCCGCATCATCGAGCGGCACATATCGACCGCCTCGACAAAGCGGAACGGTTCCAACTCGGTCGCATAGGCGCCTGCCTCGATGCGCGAGACGTCGAGGATCGATGTGACGACGGACAGAAGATGTTGGCCCGACTGCCTGACCAGTTCGACATATTCCTTCTGGCGCGGATCGCGGAAGGCGCCGAACATCTCGTGCAGCAGCATGTCGGAGAAGCCGATAATGGCGTTAAGCGGCGTGCGCAGCTCGTGGCTGACCACCGCCAGGAAACGCCCCTTGGCCACTTCGGCGGCCGCGGCGGTCTCCCTGGCCGCGGCAAGCTCCTCGCGGAGCGCCGCGACGTCGTCATTCTCGCGCAGCACGAGGGTGAAGACGTCCGGTTCGAGCTCGCCGCGCATCCATTCCAGGCGGAACGGACGGAAATTGTCGGTCGAACCGCTGCCGTCGCGCGGCAGCCGGATGCGCAGGTCGAGCCGGCGTTTCGGCGCGCCCTCGCGCATGTCCGCGAGCGCGGTGAGATAGGCGACGCGGTCGGAGAGATGGACACGGTCGAACAGGCCGGTGCCGAACAGAAGCTCCGGCGCCAGCTTCAGAATGGAACGCGCCTTGACTGATGCGTCGAGCACTTCGCCCTGACGGCCGACACGCAGCACGACGGCGTCGATGACGTCCTCGAGACGATCGGTCGCAGGCTCTGCCTGGCGCGTATTGGCCGGGTTGGCGAAGGCCGCCCCGCGAGGCAACAGAGTAAGCGCCCAGGCGAGCGGCAGCAGCCAGTGCCAGGTGGCGATACCGGTCGCGCCGAGCGGCAGCAACTGGTTCGCGAAAGGCTGCAGTAAAATGGCGGCAAGGGCCGCCAGCGCGCCCGAGAGCGCCGCGCGCCGTGATCCGGTGACCCACCAGGCCTCGACCGGCAAGGCGGCGGCAAGCAGGGCGACTGGAGAGGCCAATCCACCTGCCGCGGCGACGGCGCCAGCAAGGGCGAAGCCACCCACCGCAATTGCCGTGCGGCCCGCGAACGCCATGTGGCCGGTGGCGGCAACCAGAAGGGCCGCGAACCAGCACAGACCGAAAGCGCCGAAGATGGCGGCTATCGTGACGGCCGCGCCGAGGCTGGACGTGACCAGCGTCACCGCCGCGCCCGCCACCAGGAAGGGAGCCGTAAGCATGACGCCGATGAAGCGGCGCTGACACAAGCGCTCAGCCTCGCCCGCGACGGTCGGATGAACCAAGCGTTCGCAGCCGGCGGCAACCGCGCCGGGCAATTGAACGTATCTGGCCGCAATCGAACTCAACGCACTCGTACCCGGTCGTGAAATTGCCCCTGCTTTGCAGGTGGCCCTTGATTGGCTTGAAACTCGCATCCAGCGTTTAAGGAATGGATAAGGCAGACGCGGCGGGCACCCTGCCCACACGGCAAATATTGGGACGCCGGCACCGCAAAGCTCATCGATCTGCCGCCATGGTAAATGGTGCGTTAGCCTCGAACAGGCGCGGCGGGACTCCCAAAAACCTGAGCCGACAACTCTTATATCTAAAATTCTTCTTTTAAAACAGCAACATAGATGGTTATCGTAAAGTTAATGCAATCGATGAGACTTGAATGAAATCAATCTCGAAAACCAATCCTTTCGAATTTGCCTAAAATTTGAGGAAAATTCGCGGCTTCGGCGCAAGCCGTCCTTTGCGCGCCTGTGCCACTATCCCGCCCATAAAAGAGGTCATGCCAATGGGATGCATGACCCGGTCACGGACGAGAGGCATTGAAATGGGCTTTCTGATCAGGATGGCTTTCTGGTTCTCGCTGGTGCTCCTGGCGCTGCCGCTCGGCGTCGGTCCGGACGAGGATGGCCGCGAGGCGGTCGGGCCGATCCAGGCGCTGTTTGCGGCGCGCGAGGCGGTCGGCGACATTGCCGGCATCTGCGAGCGCAAGCCGGACGTCTGCGAGACCGGCAAATCGGCCATGCACACCATTACCATCCGCGCCCAGGAAACCGCCAAGATCGCCGCAGCCATGCTTGACGACCAGCAGTCGGAAAAGTCGGCCGCGCCCGAGACGAAAGTGGCGGAAACGTCCGCCGAGACCACCGGCAGCGTCGCCGAGGGCATCGTGCTGCCCGCCAAGGTCAACATCCCGGTGATGAAGAACTGAGATTCCTTTTCAGCCGTTCGCCCGGCTTTTTTAGTTTTGGCGCAATTCCGGACGGAAAACCGTTCACACTTTTCCTGGAATTGCTCTAACGCCGCGGGCCCGTCCGACCTCTCGACGCCCGCGGCGTCTTTCTTTTCCGTGACGCCTTTTTCCGTGACGCGGGGGCGCCGAGTCACTATATGCGGGCCATGGCGACCTCGATCGAAACGATCCGCGACGACTTCTCCCTGCTTGACGAGTGGGAGGACCGCTACCGCTATGTGATCGAGCTCGGCGAGGGACTGCCGCCGTTTCCCGAGGCCGAACGCACAGCGGCCAACAAGGTGCCGGGCTGCGTCAGCCAGGTTTGGCTGACGACCGAGCAGGGTCCGGGCATCGATCCGGTGATCAGCTTCCAGGGGGATTCGGACGCCCACATCGTGCGCGGCCTTGTCGCCATCATGCTGGCGCTGTTCTCGGGGCGGCCGGCCAGCCAGATCCAGAGCACCGACGCGGAAGTCACGCTGAAGGAGCTCGGCCTCGACGAGCACTTGTCGCCGCAGCGCGCCAACGGCCTGCGCTCGATGGTCAAGCGCATCAAGCGCGATGCGGATGCTGCGCTGAAGCAGACCGCCTGACCGCGGCTCCAGGGCGGTTCAGCTTCCCATAGCCGACTGATCCGCTTCGAATATCCGTTCCCGCAAAAAGCAAACGGCGCCCCGAGGGACGCCGTCGAACTTGCAGACGCTGGCTGCGCTGTCAGCGGCCCTTGCGCTTGCGGCCGAGGCCCATCTTCTTGGCCAACTGCGAACGGGCCGCGGCGTAGTTGGGAGCGACCATCGGGTAGTTGGCGTCCAAGCCCCACTTCTCGCGGTATTCTTCCGGAGTGAGGTTGTAGTGGGTCATCAGGTGGCGCTTCAGCGACTTGAACTTCTTGCCGTCTTCGAGGCAGACGATGTAGTCGTCATGCACGGAGCGCTTCGGGTTGACGGCCGGCTTCTGCTTCTCGGCCGACGGCTGCTCCGTCGTGCCGCCGACGCGTCCGAGCGCGGCGTGAACGTCGGCGATCAGGTTCGGCAGTTCGCCGACCGGCACCGGGTTGTTGCTGACATAGGCCGCGACGACATCGGCGGTCAGCTCGATCAGCGCGTCACTATTGCTTGAAGGTGTTTCGACGATATCCATTGTGCTCAGGCCCCAACGAGAGTTTGTTTCTAGACTGTGCCCTTCTTTGAGATCGGGCATCGCGCGAATTTCATGCAGGCAAGCCCCTGCGATTCGCGTCGCATCATCTTAATGACGCTGTGCTGCAAGTAAGTCAATTCGCCTATTAAAATATATTCGGCGATATTCATCAAATATTGCCGTTTCAGCTTCAAAAATTCGTGCGCCGTGTAACTTAGCGAGATTCTTCTGGCCGGACCAGCGCAGCCTGACGCCGCGTCAAGTTCGCTTTACACCTCGGCCGGCGGCAGACATAGTCCTTAATGCTTGACTAATGCTTGTCTGCCCGCAGCGGCAAGCATCGAAAAGTCACACGTGCCAGAGGCTGCAAGGACACTCTTGCTCGCGCGGAGCGGGTAGACGGAACCTCTCAATAGGGCGTGATATACTTGCCGTAGACCCAGCCGGTGACGAAATGACCGTTCTGCGCCGGATCATGCCAGACCTCGCACCAGCGATAGCGGATCGCCTGGCGCTGCTTCCAGTGCGGTTGGCCGGCAATGTCGAGCAGATCTATCCCGCCCGTGCAGCGGCCGGTCATCTGCAGGACGGTGCCATTGGGATAGGCCGCCTGCTTTTGCGATGTGTTTGACGGAAATTTGCGGGCGTTGAGCGTGTCGCCGAACGGCACGCCCGCCACTTGCCAGGCGGCGAACGCGGTTGCATGAGACTGGCTGGAAAGGGCCAGGACTGCCGAAGCGATGACGAAAGCCATTGCAGTGCGAGCATAGGACTTCATCTTTTCCCCCTTCAACTTACCTTATGCAGGCGATCTTGAAGCCCGCCCCTTGAACCGCTGCTGAGTGGCGTGTTCATTCGCCATTCAAGCAAACTTCAGGCAAATTCCACAGCGAGACGTAATGACCAGATCTTCCGCCTTCCCGACCGCCAACCCGCCGCGGCCCGAGAAACGCACCGTCTTCGACACGCATCACGGCATTACCCGCACCGACGACTATGCCTGGATGCGGGCCGACAACTGGCAGGCGATGTTCAGGGACCCATCGCTCCTCGACGGTGCGATCCGCTCCCATCTCGAGGCCGAGAATGTCTACCAGGCGACGTTGATGGCCGACACGGCGGAACTGCGAGCCAAGCTTTTCGCCGAGATGAAGGGGCGCATCAAGGAAGACGATTCGACAGTGCCGATGAAGGACGGCCCCTATGCCTATGGCTCGTCCTTCCGACAGGGCGGCGAGCATCCGCGCTACTTCCGCACGCCGCGCGACGGCGGCGTGGACGAGATCCTGCTTGACGGCGATAAGGAAGCGGAAGGCAAGCCCTATTTCCGCCTCGGCGGCGTCGACCATTCGGCCGACCACAGGAAGCTGCTCTGGGCCTTCGACGACAAGGGCTCGGAATTCTTCTCGCTGCGCGTGCGCGACATCGCCAGCGGCAAGGAACTGGCCGATCAGGTCCCGGATACGGGTGGCGGCGGGGTGTGGAACGCCGGCGACGGCGGCTTCTTCTATACTCGCCTCGACGACAATCATCGCCCGTCCAAGGTGTTCTTCCACGCGCTCGGCGACAGCCCGGAAAACGACCGGCTGATCTATGAGGAGACCGATCCCGGCTTCTTCATGGATGTCGGCGGCACACGCTCCAACGACTGGATCATGATCGGCATCAACGACCATGAAACCTCCGAATACCGGCTTTTGCGCGCCGACCAGCCCTTCGCCGAACCGAAGCTGGTGGCGGCCCGCGAGACCGGCCTGCAATACGATCTCGAAGAAGGCGGCGACATCTTCTTCATCCTCACCAATGCCGACGGCGCCAAGGATTTCAAGATCATGACCGTGCCGGTCGAAAACCCGACACGCGCCAATTGGACGGAACTGGTGCCGCACGAGCCCGGCCGGTTGATCCTGTCGGCGCTGGGCTTCAAGCGTCATATGGTCAGGCTGGAGCGCAAGGAAGGGCTGCCGCGCATCGTCGTGCGCGAGCGCGCCAGCGGCGAGGAGCATTTCATTTCCTTCGACGAGGAGGCCTTCTCGCTCGGCCTCTCCGGCTCCTACGAATACGACACCGAGGTGATGCGCTTCACCTACTCGTCGATGACGACGCCGGCGCAGGTCTTCGACTACAACATGCGCACCCGAGAGCGCGTTCTATTGAAGACGCAGGAAGTGCCTTCAGGGCATGATCCGGAGCAATATGTCACGCGCCGGCTGATGGCGCCCGCCGCCGACGGTGAACTGGTGCCGATCTCGCTGATCCATCATCGCGACACGCCGCTCGACGGCTCCGCGCCCTGCCTGCTTTACGGCTATGGCTCCTATGGCATCGCCGTTCCGGCCGCCTTCAACACCAACTGCCTGTCGCTGGTCGATCGCGGCTTCGTCTACGCCATCGCCCATGTGCGCGGCGGCAAGGACAAGGGCTACGGCTGGTACGAGGACGGCAAACGTCGGCACAAGATGAACACCTTCATCGATTTCATCGCCTGCGCGCGCCATCTGGTGGCCGAGCGTTACACAAGGCATGACCGCATCGTCGCCCAAGGCGGTTCGGCCGGCGGCATGCTGATGGGTGCCATCGCCAACATGGCGCCGGAAAGCTTCGGCGGCATCGTCGCCGAGGTGCCCTTCGTCGACGTGCTCACCACCATGCTCGACGCCAGCCTGCCGCTGACGCCGCCCGAATGGCCGGAATGGGGCAATCCGATCGCGTCGGCCGACGACTACGGCACGATCGCGGCCTACTCGCCCTACGACAACGTCGCGGCGCTCGACTATCCGCCGATCCTGGCGCTGGCCGGGCTCACCGACCCGCGCGTCACCTATTGGGAGCCGGCCAAATGGGTGGCGCGGCTGCGCGACCGCAAGGCGGGCGACAATCCGGTGCTGTTCAAGATCAACATGGAATCCGGCCATGCCGGCGCGTCGGGCCGGTTCTCGCGCCTGGAGGAGATCGCGTATATCTACGCCTATGCCCTGAAAGTGACCGGCAAGGTCTGATTTTTACTCGCAATTGCGACGGCCACGCGCTACGCAATTCGCCGTCGTTTTTTGGCCGCGGCCCTTTCGGGTCGCGCCCGCCATACATTCGCAAGGGTCGTCATGCTGCTCGTCGACGTCTATCTCGACAAATCGCCCATCCAGGGCATCGGCGTCTTCGCCAAACACCGCATTCCAAAAGGCACGTTGATCTGGAAGCTCGATCCAAGATTCGACCGATGCATTCCCGTCGACACCTATGAGAACGAATCCGGCCCGGTGAAATCCTATCTCGACCGCTATTCCTATCCCGACCGGCGCGACCCCAACTACATCGTCTTCGAAGCGGATGACGCCCGCTACATGAACCACGCCGACGAGCCGAACTGCGACGTGTCCTCGCCCGAGGAGACCTACGCATTGCGCGACATCGCGCCCGGCGAGGAGCTGACCTGCGACTACAACCACTTTTTCGAAAACGGCTTCGACTTCCTCGGCGACCGCCACGCGTAGCCTGAGATCATTTTGACGGCTTGCGCGCCGGGTAGCCGTTGGGGTGCGGCGGGACGGCCTTGAGATAGGCCGCGATCGCGGCGCGGTCGTCGGCCGTCAACTGAGCCATGTTGCGCTGCACCTCGACCATGGCGCCGCCGACGGAATCGAAATCGGGCGTGAAGCCGGTCTCGAGATAGTTGGCGATGTCGGCCTCTGACCAGCTTTTGATGCTGTTCCCGTCGGGGGTGATGTTGGGCACGACGCCCGAGCCCTCGGCGGCCACGGCTCCCGCCAGCCACTCGGCCTTCTTGCCGCCGCCGGCAAAGTCGCGCGGCGAGTGACATTCGCCGCAATGGCCGGGTCCCTCGACCAGATAGCGGCCCGCCAACACCTTGTCCGGCGTGCCGTCGGGCAAGGCGATCACCGGCTCGGGGCTGAGATAGAGCCGCTTCCAGAGACCAATGCCGCGACGGATATTGAAGGGGAAAGCGAGCTTGTGGCCCGGCGCCTTGCCGGCGG
>NZ_RZSC01000899.1:0-2173 GCF_003998155.1 Mesorhizobium sp. M1E.F.Ca.ET.063.01.1.1 | reverse complement strand
ATTGTGATCTTCCACGGCGCTCGTGAGGCGGCGACGGAGAAGTTCGACGGCTGTCCCGTCGACGCCATCTGCCATCGCGATAAACTCGTCGCCACCGATTCTGGCGATCACATCGGACTCCCGGAAGACGGAACGCAAAACCTCCGCGGTCCTGATCAACGCCCGGTCACCCGCCTCATGGCCAAAATAATCGTTGATGTGCTTCATGCCGTCCAGATCGACGAAGGTCACCACCAACCCCGTTCCGGTCCTGGCGGCGCGCTTCACCACCTCTCTGGCGAGCACTGCGAAGCCACGGCGGTTGTGAAGGCCGGTAAGGTCGTCGACGAGCGACAAGTCCCTTATCTGCAGCACCATCCTATGGCGCTCCCGGGCATAGCGAATGGCGCGCACAATTTGCTGCCCGTCGATTTGCCCCTTGACGAGATAGTCCTGAGCGCCGTCGCGAACCGCTTGAATCGCCGATCCTTCGTCGTTGAGGCCGGTCAGCACGATGACCGGGACGTCGGGGGCTGTCGCCTGAAACCGCCGAAGCGTGTCCAAACCCGTGCTGTCGGGGAGAGACAAATCGAGCAATACGAGATCGAAGCTCTGGTCGGCGAACTGCTCGAGGCCATGGGCCAACCGATTCACTTCAGAGATCACGAAGCTCGTGCCACTGCCTTCCGCGAGCAGTTCCCGGATCAGCCGAGCATCACCGGGATTGTCTTCAACGAGGAGTATGTTTAACGGGCTTTCGCTCAACTCGCATTACTCCGGCGGTAGCTTCACAATCGAGAGCCAGAAGTTCTCGATGCCCCGTACCACGCGTACGAATTCATCCAGGTCGACGGGCTTGGTGATGTAACAGTTGGCATGCAGGTTGTAGCTGGTCAGGATATCTTTCTCGGCCTGCGAAGTGGTCAGCACCGCAACCGGGATACGCCGCAAGTTTTCGTCCGCCTTGATTTCGGCGAGAACCTGGCGGCCGTCCATTCGGGGCAGATTGAGATCAAGCAGGATCAGGTCAGGACGTGGCGCGTCGGCGTAGCGCCCTTCCCGCCGTAGCATTGACATGGCCTCGACTCCGTCTTGCGCGACGTTGAGTTCATTGCGCACCTTTGCGTCTCGCAACGCCTCGATCGTGAGCCGAGCGTCGCCTGGATTGTCTTCGACGAGGAGGATGTTGATGGCGCGTTCAGTCGAGTTGATGTTCATACCGTATCCATTTGAGGTGCCGAAGATGTTGGAGCCAACTTCCGTGCTTGGCTAGTGTCCTCTATATCCCGGCAGGGAAGCGTGAAGAAGAAGGTCGAGCCATGGTTGACCTCGGATTCGACCCAAATTCGGCCGCCGTGGCGTTCGACGACTTTCTTGCAAATGGCGAGACCGATGCCGGTCCCCGGATATTCGGCCCGTGTGTGCAAGCGCTTGAAAACGGCGAAAAGCTGCTCGATGTACTTGGCATCAATCCCGATACCATTGTCCGCGATCGAGAATAACCATTCCCCGCTGTCTCGCCGCGCCGCGATGTCAATTTCCGGGACGCGCTCGCCACGGAACTTGATGGCGTTGCCGATCAGGTTTTGGAACAGTTGGACCAACTGGAATCGATCGGCATCGATTTTCGGCAGTTCGGACTTTCGGATGATTGCGCCGCTCTCGATCAGCGCCGCCTTGAGGTTCGTCAAGGCGCGCTCGACCACAAGGTTGCAATCGATCGCCTCGAACGCGCTGCCCTGCGTGCTGACACGTGAGTAGACCAGCAGGTCGTTGATCAATGCCTGCATCCGCGCAGCGCCGTCCACGGCAAAATGGATGAACTCGTCGGCATCGGCATCCAACCGTCCCTTGTAACGTCTGCCAAGCAGTTGGGTATAACTTGCCACCATTCGCAGCGGCTCCTGCAAGTCATGCGAGGCGACATAGGCGAAGCGCTCCAGCTCGATGTTCGACCGGGCCAACTCGCTTGCCCTCAGGTCGAGCTCGCGTGTCTTTTCCGCGACACGCTGCTCCAGGGTGGCAGCATGCGCGTGCAGCTCGGATTCCCGGCTTTTGAGCGCGGTCGTCATTCGATTGAAGGCACGCGCCAAACGACCGAGCTCGTCGCTCGACGATTCAGGCAACACCACATCCCGCTCGCCAGCCTCGACTCGTCTGGCGCCCGCCTCGATGCGGCGGATGGGGTTGGTGA
>NZ_RZSC01000898.1:0-2176 GCF_003998155.1 Mesorhizobium sp. M1E.F.Ca.ET.063.01.1.1 | reverse complement strand
CCAGAGTTAGCTTACTCCGGGAGTTTGACAAGCCAGCCTTCGTGGCTGTAGCACGAACCAAAGCTGAAAGTCGCAAAGCAGAACTTAACAGCCCCTTCGGGCTGCGATCCCGACCCAGCTTACACCCAATTCGGCACCCCATCGCGCATCAGCCTGCTGATGCTATATCTCGTGTTGAGAGCGCGACAGCGGAACTTGGTTGTGACGCGGCTGTGCACAAAGGCGCAACTGCCAGCAGGTGAGCGAAGAATTATTTGGTGGAGGTGAAAAGTCATGCGGCTTGAAAATTCCTCGCCCTTTGCGGCAGCCACACTGATGCCTCTTCAGAACCCGGTCTTTCGTTCGATCTGGACTGCCACAATCCAGCCTCGGCTGGCTCGTTCAGAGCGTGGGTATTAGCTGGCTCATGGCCACGACTTCAGCCTCTGACCTGATGGTCGCGCTCGTTCAGGCCGCGTCGACACTGCCGGCCTCCTTCTTGTCGATCCTTGCTGGAGCAATCGCCGACAGTTTCAGCCGTCGCGGGGTGATGCTTGCCGGACATTGTCTGATCGCACTGGCATCCATGACGCTGGCTCTCTCGGTGGGGCTCGGCTTTGTCAGTCCATGGCTGATACTTGGACTGGGCTTCTTGGCCGGATGCGGTTTCGCCTTGAATGATCCAGCCTGGCATGCCTCCGTCGGGGACATCCTGGAAAACCGACTCAATGGCACGATGGCGCTGTTTTTTGGCACGATCCTGACTGTCGTTTCTGCTAACCCTAAGCATCCTCATCATCCGGGTGGCGAACCGGATATTTTGAGGATCGGACGAAATGGCGCAGGGGCGATATCGGATCGGTGTCGACGTCGGTGGGACGTTCACCGATCTGTCGTTGGTCAATGAGCTTACGGGCGAGTTGCGCCACTTCAAGACGCCGTCGACGCCGCATGACCCGTCAGAGGCGATCGGGAATGGTCTGATACAGGTGATTAGCGCCGGCTTTGACCCGGCAGCTATCGTGCATTTCGGCCACGGCACGACCGTTGCAACCAACATGATCATCGAGCGGAAAGGTACGCCCACTGGCCTGATAACAACGAAGGGATTTCGGGATGTGCTGGAGATCGCGCGCCAGCAGCGTCCGCATCTCTATGATTATTCCATCCACCGTCCGGCCCCATTGGTCGAGCGCTGGTTGCGTCTCGAGATTCCCGAACGGTTCACAGCCGACGGCGAGGAACTCGTAGCTTTGGACGAAGCTGCTGTGAGGGCCGCGGCTGGTCAGTTGAGATCCGCTGGAGTGACCGCTGTGGCCATCTGCTTCGTCCATGCATACCGATTTGATGCCCACGAGAAGCGTGCCGCCGAAATTCTGCGCGAGGAGTTGCCCGGGGTCGCAATCTCCCTCAGCTCGGACGTGCAGCCGGAATTTCGGGAGTTCGAGCGCTTCTCCACCACGGTGATGAACGCTTATCTGACACCCAGGATGGCCGGCTATCTGGAACGCCTTATGCATCGCTCTCGCGGATTAGGCGTGCGAGCGGTTCCGCATACTGTTCATTCGAATGGCGGCCTTATGTCGATGGAAAGCGCGAAGGCCTACCCCGTTCGGACGTGCCTTTCGGGTCCAGCGGCCGGTGTGGTAGGGGCCGCCCAGGTGGCTGCGGCTGCGGGTTTTTCAAATGCGATCACATTTGATGTTGGTGGTACGTCGACGGACGTTTCGCTCGTCCTGAACGGCCGCGGCGCCTACACGCCCTTGCGGGAAGTTGCCGGCTATCCTGTTCGCTGCCCCATGGTTGATGTGCATGTGATCGGCGCTGGTGGGGGCTCGATTGCATGGGTCGATGACGCGGGTGCGCTCAAGGCTGGGCCGCACTCCGCCGGCGCTGATCCGGGGCCGGTCGGCTACATGCGCGGTGGCAACGAGCCAACGATTACCGACGCGAATCTTCACATGGGGCGGCTAAATCCGGTTGCGCTTCTCAACGGCGCAATGCCGGTGAACCGTGTGGCAGCGAGTGGCGCCGTGGCGAAGATCGCCACCAGGATTGGGGCGGGCCCCGACGAGGCGGCCGACGGCATCATTCGAATTGCCGTCGCCAATATGGCACGCGCAATCCGCTCGATCTCGATCGAGCGCGGTTGTGACGTGAAGGCATTCGCGCTGGTGGCATTCGGCGGTGCCGGACC
>NZ_RZSC01000897.1:0-2185 GCF_003998155.1 Mesorhizobium sp. M1E.F.Ca.ET.063.01.1.1 | reverse complement strand
GACGTTGTCGATGCCGGAGGTCCAGATGCCGTTGATCGGCGCTCCCGTGGCGAGGAAGGAGAGGATCTGCTGCTTGCCCTGGTCCTGCTGCCAGCCGGTGAAGACTTCCTGCGCGACCTTCACGTCGGGAAATTCGGCGAGCGCTTTCTTGAAGCCTTTGTCGCGGTCGCTGTCGGCGGAGGCGCCGGCGGCGCCGCGCATATAGAGCACATCGCCCTTGCCGCCCATCTGCTGGAACAGCCACTTGGCGCCGAGATAGGCGTACTGCTCCTGGTTGTTGGAGATGATGTAGGCAGACGGCTCGGTTACCGCCTGGTCGACGGCGACGACGACGATGCCGGCCTTGGTCGCTTCTTCCAGACCGGCCTTGATGCCGGCCGGATCGGCCGGATTGACGACGATGGCGTTGACCTTGGCGCTGATCAGGTTGCGGATGTCCTCGAGCTGGCCGGCGGCGTCGGTGTTGCGGTGGGCGATGTTGAGCTTCGCCACCTCGCCGGAAGCGAGCGCCTGCGCCTTCATGGCGCAGATCATCTCCTCGCGCCAGCCATTGCCCTGCACGGTGTTGGAAATGCCAATCGTGTATTTGCCTTCGGCGGACGAGACGCCCACCCAGGCAAGCAAGGCGGCACCTGCCAGTAGCGGGGCCATGGTCAGGTATGTCTTCATTTCAGTACTCCTCCACATTGACTGTCAGTTGCAGTTCCAGGGCTCCGATGCGATTGGAGCCAAGCCTTTCGTCATTTGACGAAGGGGCGCAGCACGTCGCGGGCAAGCAGGAAACCGCGCTTCACCTTGTCGTCGCTCCCCTCGAACCGGCGGTCCTCATGCTCGATGATGACCGGTCCGTCATATCCGGCCCGGTAGAGGCCCGAAAAGATGGTGCTCCAGTTGATGTCGCCCAGCCCCGGCATGCGCGGCACCTGCCAGCCTATGCCGGCGGAAAGAATTCCGCGCTCGTACAAACCATCATGATCAATCATCAGGTCCTTGGCATGCACATGCAGCATGTGCGGGCCGAACTCGCGGATGAAGCGCTCCTTGTCGATCATCTGCCAGACGAGATGCGAAGGGTCGAAATTCATGCCGACGTCACCGCTCCAGGCTTCGAGGATGCGGCGCCAGACATAGGGTGAATAGGCGATGTTGTGCCCGCCCGGCCATTCGTCATAGCTGAAGATCATCGGGCAGTTCTCGAAGGCGAGTTTTACGCCATGATCGCGCGCATGGGCGATGATCGCGGGCCAGACCTTTTGCGCATCTTCCCAATTGGCGTCGACAGTCTTCGAGGCATCGCCGCCGCAGAAGGTGTTGACCAGCGAAACGCCCATGCGGCTCGCCAGCACGATCACCTTCTTCAGGTGGTCGATAACGGCCTCGCGATGCTTCTCATCGGGATGCAGGGGATTGGGATAGAAGCCGAGGCCGGAGATCGTCAGGCCCTTGCCGGCAAGCGAGGCTGCGATGTCCTTGGCTTCCGAGGCCGAGATGCCGGCGGCGTCGATATGGCTGGTGCCGGCATAGCGTCGGCTGGCGCCCGATGCCTTCGGCCAGCAGGCAATCTCCAGCGCTTCGAAGCCGACCGAGCGCGCCCAGTCGGCGACTTCGCTAAGCGAAGTATCGGGAAATGGTGCCGTGAGCAGTCCAAGCTTCATGATGCCTCCCTCTTTTACTATGCAGATCGCGCTGGTCGCTTCAACCGCGCATCTATTGGGTCAGCGCGGACATGTCTGACAAAGGCCATCGGATCGTCTGAGAGCAGTCCATCGAGGCCGGCGACGACATTTGCGCGGAACATGTCGCTGGCGGCGAGTGAACGATCGAAGATGGCATTGATCGCAAGGATTGCATTGGCCAATTCCTTGCTGTCGGCACCCACGCGGTCGGCAATCTCCGCGATCTTTTCGGCGAAGGGATCGGACACCTGCCAGGCCCGGCCGAAGCGTGCCGATGCCTTGATCAGATAGGCCATCCAGCCGGCGACCGGGACCGACAGCAGCGTGATGTTGTCGCCTTTCGCCAGGCGGTCGCGGATCGGGTTGAGCAGGCGCTGGACGATCTTCTGCGAGCCATCGGTGGCGATCTGGTGATTGCGATGGCGGATTGCCGTGTTGGTGAGGCGAGCCAGGCTCTGCTCGACATAGGCGGCCGGCGAGATGCCGGGCACCGGCATCAGCGTCGGCAG
>NZ_RZSC01000896.1:0-2188 GCF_003998155.1 Mesorhizobium sp. M1E.F.Ca.ET.063.01.1.1 | reverse complement strand
GCCAGGATTCCGGTTGGATTGACCGACAGCACGCCCTCCGGCGACAGCGCGCGCATATAGCCGACATCGGGCAGCTTGAGCGCGGCTTGCGGAAAATAGCTGGTCGAATCGCGGGCGACGAGATGCCCCTCCTCGCCAAGCGCATAGACGATCTCTGTGATCGAGCCGCCGATGGAGGCAATCCGCGAGGTGTCGGAAAAGACGACGGTACTGTCGTTGGCTTTCGCAGGCAGAACGGCGAAGGCCAGCATAAGACCGAGCAGTGGTGCAAGCACCGGGCGGAAACTGAAAACAACACGCGTCGGGTCTTGCCTCATGCAGCGGTCGGGCTGGGAATGCGGGGCAGGTTCTCGGCCAGGAAACGCCAGTCTTCCCGCTCGCTTTCGCCTTCTCGGCGCTTGCCGAAGAACTGGATGATCATGCCGCCATTCGCATCATAGGCCTCGAGCGAGGTTACATGGCCGTCCTTGGTCGGCTTTCGCACCGCCCAGACCTCATGGATGTGATCGGTCCTGAGATGCAGGTGGAAGGTCTCGTCGAGCACGTTGATCCAGGGTCCCATCGGCTTGACCGATTTGATCGGGCCGGAATGGATCTGGATACAGCCGCGGTTTCCCACGAAGCACATGATCGGCATCTCGCCCTCCGCGGCATGGTGGAACATGGCGCTCACCGCGCCATTGTCCAGCAGCCAGGCAAAGTCCTGGCCGACCATGCGCACCGCCTCGCGGCGGCTGAGCTTCAGCGTCTTCAGCATGCCGAAGAACTGATGCACGTCGGTCATCCGGCTCCAGCGGTCGCGCAGATCGTCGATGCTGGCAACCGAACCTTGGGCCTCCCCGCTGCCTTCCGAAACGCTTGAGGCGATCGCGATGGTCGGTTCCTGGTTCGACGATTCGAGGCCAGCCACCAGTTTCTGGTAGGCATAGAGGTTGGAGGCGGGGCGCAGATGCACCTTATGCACCGCCTCGCCGGCCGCATCGAAGAATTGCAGGCTGCGGCGGATCTCGCCGCCGTCGCGTTTTTCGACGGCAAAGCCATGCGCCCATACCTTTGGGAAGATGCGCAGGTCGATGTTCTCGCCGAGCGCCATGGCGTTGTGGTTGCCGGTGACGACCTTGTCGTAGACGCCGATCTTCTCGTGCACTGCGCTGTCGTTGCGGGTCAGCGCCATCACCTCGCCGACCGCTTCAAGGCCGGTCAGCAGGTCGTTGACGCGCGGCTCGACGCGTACCGCGCTAAGGCTGCAATGCGCCGCGACCAGTTCCGCCTCCGAGATGTCCAATTGAGCGGCTAGATCGCGCTCCCGCATTTTCGGATTATCTTCCCGCGCCCGCCGGATCTCTTCCGGCGACGGCTTAACGCGCTGGTCCATATCGTCCACCCGTATTGCCTGATGTCTCGTCAACCGCCTGCCGATCCTGTTCACTTGTTGAGGATCAACTTGCCCTGACGGGTGATCTTCAGGCGGTAGAGTGCGCCGTGATGCTCGATGCCGATCTCGTGCTCGCCCTGGAACAGCGTGTTGCTGGACAGCGTCCTCACCGCCATCGGCACCCTTTCATAGCGCATCTGCGTGTCGTCCGGCCGGCGGACGCGATAGCGGAAGTCGTTGGGATTGTGCGTGTTCATCGGGTCGGTCCTTCTGCTGTGCCGGCTGCCAGGCCGGGCCCTCTTAATGCCGATTCAATTCTTGACTCGAATTATCATGTTTACTAGTCAGTGCATTACCGGACTAAATGAGTCAACATTTAAGGCGCCGGATGTGATCAAAAATGCGAGCGAGCCCCGCGCCAGCCAGCATCGAGCCTGAAAATTGGAGTTGGGGCATGGGGTTGGTGAATTGGGGACAGACGGGCCAGGCGGACGCGGGCCCGGGCTTCCGATGGATGGCAAGCGGCATTGCCATATTGATGGCCGGAGCAGCGGCAATCGCGCTCGGCGTTCCGGCCGCGAAAGCTCAACAGGCGGTGCAGCCAGCGACCGATCAGCAGGCCGACCAAAAAAAGAAGGCCGATGAAAAAGCCGCTGCCGAAGAAACTCTGCTCGACAAGATCCTGGTCATCAGCCGCACCGGCGAGACGGCGATCCAGTCGCTGGCCTCGGCCAGCCATGTCGACAAAGAGCAGCTCGACCGCCGCATGGCGACGACGCCGAACGAGATGCTGCTCGGCGTGCCAGGCGTCAC
>NZ_RZSC01000895.1:0-2190 GCF_003998155.1 Mesorhizobium sp. M1E.F.Ca.ET.063.01.1.1 | reverse complement strand
GGTTCCTCGCCCCCACAAAGTGGGGGAGAGGTGGCTCGGCGAAGCCGAGACGGAGAGGGGGGCGCCATATGCGATTGCCCTGCCACCCGACGGGCCCCTCGATCCTGTCCTTCAGCAGTCGAGGCCGTCGACCCCTTACCTCCTCAGCCCAATGCTCATGCCGCTGAGATCGGCGTTAACCTGCAGGCCCACCTGCCTGCCGGTGAGCTCGAGCTCGGCGCCCTTGTCGTTGGTCATGACGATCACCTGGGCGCCTCTGCCGAGCGCGCCGCCGCCGCCCGCCGCGCCGTACACGCCGGTCACGTCGCTGGCGCGGCGAATGTGGCGCACCTTGCCCTTGAAGTAGGTCTTGGAGGCGCCGAAGGCGAGGCCGCCCGAAATGCCGCCGATCGAGATGGGATAGTTGCGGCCGTGGAAGGTCAGCGTGCCCTCACCGCCGGAGCCGCCGATGAAGAAGGCCGCCTTGTAGACTGCGAAGCGGATCGTGCCGCTGTCGGCATGCGCGGCGCCGGCGAAGCCGACGCACGCGGCGGCGATGGCGGCAACCGCGACTGAACGAAACCTGGACGAAATCTTCATGATGAGAACTCCTCGAGATCGCCGCCCAGCCCAGCCGGCCCGGGCATGTCGGCATCGTATCAAACACATAGCTGAACAGTTCTAGACCGTCATTGGTTCCAGGCACGCGGCGCTGAATCAGCCGCCGGACGGCCGCCACGAAACGGGCATCGCCCTGCCCCATCTAACGCCGCCCGCCGCCGCGTCCGCTCGAACCCCACAAGGCGCGCGTGATGAGGTTGCGCTTCGCCTTGCGCGGGATCAGATCGACATCGCTGACCAGCTTCGCCCCGCCCTCGCGGCGCTCCAGCGTGATCTTGCGGCTGTGGAAAGCTTCGAGCTCTGCACGGTGCGCCACGCTGATGATGGTGACCTTCGGCAGCTCGCGGACCACTGTCCGCATCATCTTATCCTGGCTCTTCTCGTCGAGCGCCGAGGTCGCTTCGTCGAGCACGACGATATCGGGGCTGTGCAGCAACAGGCGCGCGAAGGCGAGGCGCTGCTTTTCGCCGCCCGACAGCGTCTGGTCCCAGGGCGCCTCTTCCTTGAGCCTGTCCTTCAAATAGTCGAGGCCGACCTTGTCGAGGGCGGCGTTGATCTCCTTGATTGTCCAGTTGTCTGCGGCGGCGGGATAGGCGACGGCGCGGCGCAGCGTGCCCGAGGGGATGTAGGGGCGCTGCGGCAGCATGAACAATCGCCTGCCGGCGTGGAAATCGACGCTGCCGCTGCCCCACGGCCACAGGCCCGCGACGGCCCGCACCAGCGTCGATTTGCCCGAACCGGATTCGCCGGCCACCAGCACCCGCTCGCCTGGCTCGATCTCGACCTCGGTTTCCTTGACCACGGAGGTGCCGTCGTCGAGCGTGACGGAGAGATTGTCGAGGCTGAGCATGGCGCCGTTCGCCGTCTCGCCGTGCTGGATGCGTCCGAAGGCCTCGCTCTCTTCCGCGCGCTCCAGCCCGTCGAGCGACATCATCAGCGAAGCGATGCGGCGCGCCGAGGCGTTCCAGTCGGCAAGGCGCGGATAGTTGTCGACCAGCCAGCCGAACGCGCCCTGCACGATGCCGAAGGCGGAGGCCGCCTGCATGACCTGGCCGAGCGACATCGAGCCTTCGAGGAATTTTGGCGCGCACAGCAGGATCGGCACGACCGGCGCGAACAGGCTCGACCCTTGCGAGACCAGCGCCGTGCGCATGTGCTGGCCGGTCAGCAGCGCCCATTGCCTCAGCACATGGCCGAAACTCCTGTCGATGCCGCTGCGCTCCTCCTCCTCGCCGCCGAGCAGCGCGATGCTCTCGCCGTTTTCGCGCACGCGCGTCAGCACGTAGCGGAGTTCGGCTTCAGCCTGGTTCTTGTCCTCGGAGAGTTTCACGAAATGGCGGCCGATGACCGCCATCGAGGTGGAGGTGATGGCGGCATAGATGACCGCGGCGGTGACGAGGAAGCCGGGAATGGTGAGGCTCAAGCCGCCGAGCGTGAAGCTCAGCGCCCCGCCGATCGTCCACAGCACGACGATGAAGGTCGAGGCCGACAGGAACGCGTTGAGGACGCCGGCGATGAAGTCGACGGGCGATTCCGTGGCGATGCGCAAATCCTCCGTGAGGCGGGCTTCAGGATTGGTGTGATCGCCTT
>NZ_RZSC01000894.1:0-2191 GCF_003998155.1 Mesorhizobium sp. M1E.F.Ca.ET.063.01.1.1 | reverse complement strand
ATCCGCGACCTCTACGGCCGCCTGATCGACGGCTCGCTCGGCACCACCGGCAAATTGCGGACCGGCGGTGATGGCGCCAACATGCAGTCGCAAGGCAGCCCGCCGACCGAAAAGCTGGTCGCCTTCTTCTCTGGCCCGGTTGAGCTCGACGCCGACGGCAAGGCGCGGGTCGATTTCGACATCCCGCAGTTCAACGGCACGGTGCGCGTCATGGCCGTCGCCTGGACCAAGGAAGCGGTCGGCCACGCCGAGACCGATGTCATCGTGCGCGATCCGGTGGTGATCACCGCCGGCCTGCCGCGCTTCCTGGCGCCCGGCGATGCCGCGACGATGCGGCTCGACATCGCCGACACGGACGGGCCTGCCGGCGACTACAAGCTCTCGGTCGCCACCACCGGCGATCTGTCGACCGGCGACAAGCCCCTGCCCGAGAAGCTGACGCTGACCCAGGGCAAACGGCAGACGCTCTCGTTCCCACTGATCGCGCGAACGGCGGGCGATGCTTCGATCACCGTCAAGCTCGCGCATGACAGTGGGACCGAGGTCGAGCAGACGCTCTATCTGCCGGTGCGCCCGGCGCAGCTTCCGGTCACCAACCGCATGGTGGTCGACCTGAAACCCAATGGCGGCGCGCTTCGCGTCGACAAGGAGCTGCTCGCCGCAAGCGTTCTCGACGGCGCTTCGGTCAGCGTCGGCATCTCCCAGGCAGCTGCCTTTGACGTGCCTTCGCTTCTGATGAGCCTCGACCGCTACCCCTATGGCTGCGCCGAGCAGACCACCAGCCGCGCCATGCCGCTGCTCTATGTCAACGACATGGCCACCAGCATCGGCATGGAGAGCGATCCCGAGCTGCACGGCCGCATCCAGGACGCCGTCTACAAGGTGCTGAGCTACCAGGCCTACAGCGGCAGCTTCGGCCTTTGGGGTCCCGGCTCCGGCGATCTCTGGCTCGACGCCTATGTCAGCGAGTTCCTGACCCGGGCGCGCGAGCAGAAATACGACGTGCCGGCGCAGGCGATGAACCAGGCGCTGAACAACCTGCAGAACTCGCTGGGCTACGACCAGGACGTCCAGGATCGCGGCAGCGAGATCGCTTACGCGCTCTATGTTCTCGCCCGCAACAAGAAGGCCTCGATCGGCGATCTGCGCTACTACGCCGACACGCAGCTCGAAGCCTTCTCCAGCCCGATGGCGGTCGCGCAACTGGCGGCGAGCCTTGCGCTCTATGGCGACACGCAGCGTTCGGAAGCGACCTTCCAGACGGCGCTGCGGCTGGCAAAGGCGAGCACCGAGTACGATTATTATCGCTCGGACTACGGCTCGCCGCTCCGCGATGGCGCGGCGATGCTGGCGCTGGCGGCGGAATCGAAGCCGGTGCCGAGCATCGTGCCGCAGTTGATCCGGCTTGTGGGCCGGGAGCGTGCCGACGCCCGCTGGACGAGCACGCAGGACGAATCCTGGATGCTGCTCGCCGCGCGGGCGCTGAAGGAAGGCAATGATTCCATCACGCTTTCCGTCAACGGCGCGCCGCATTCCGGCGGCTATTCCGACCGTGTCTCCGGCAGCGACCTTGAGGGCCGCCCGCTCACCATCGCCAACACCGGCAAGACGCCGCTGCAGGCGGTGGTCACCGCGGTGGCGGCGCCTGTCGAGCCGCTGCCGGCCGGCGGCGACGGCTTCACCATCGATCGCACCTACTACAGGCTCGACGGCACCGAGGCCAACGTCACCGAGGCCAAGCAGAACGAGCGCTATGTGGTCGTGCTCAAGGTCTATGAGCAGAACAACTGGCCGTCGCGCCTGTTGATCACCGACCTGTTGCCGGCCGGCTTCGAGATCGACAATCCAAGCCTGGTCTCCAGCGCGCAATTGGCGAACTTCTCCTGGCTGGCGCAGACCGACGCCGCTCATCTGGAGTTCCGCGACGACCGCTTCGTCGCCGCCTTCAACCCCAATGAAGGCGACGGCGACCGCAACATCACGCTGGCCTATGTCGTGCGCGCCGTGACACCGGGCACCTTTGCCCATCCGGCGGCGACGGTGGAGGACATGTACCGGCCGCAATATTCGGCCCGTACCGCCTCCGGCATGATGGAGGTCAAGGCGGAGTAGCGATGAAGACGTCGCTGGAATCTTCCTTCTCCCCGTCCCTATACGGGGAGAAGGTGCTGGCAGGCGGATGAGGGGCAGC
>NZ_RZSC01000893.1:0-2196 GCF_003998155.1 Mesorhizobium sp. M1E.F.Ca.ET.063.01.1.1 | reverse complement strand
GACCAGCGCATCGCGATGCGCGATCTGCACGCCGAGCGCCGCCGGCAGGCCGTAGCCCATCGTGCCCAGCCCGCCCGAGGTCATCCAGCGGTTCGGCTTGTCGAAATGGTAGTGCTGCGCCGCCCACATCTGGTGCTGGCCGACCTCGGTGGTGATGTAGGTGTCGAGATCCTTGGTCAGCGCATAGAGCCGCTGGATGGCGTATTGCGGCATAATCACGTCGTTGTTCATCTTGTAGGCGAGCGAATCCCGCGCGCGCCATTTCGCGATCTGCTCCCACCACGGATAGAGCGCCTTCTTGTCGACCTTGGCGGTTGCCCGCCACAGCCGCACCAGATCCTCCAGCACCCGGCCGACATCGCCCAGGATCGGCACGTCCGCATGGACGTTCTTGTTGATCGAGGACGGATCGATGTCGATGTGGATCTTCTTCGAGTTCGGCGAAAAGGCATTCAGCCGGCCGGTGATGCGGTCATCGAAACGCGCGCCGATGCAGATCATCACGTCGCAGTCATGCATGGCCATGTTGGCTTCGTAAGTGCCGTGCATGCCGAGCATGCCGACCCAGTTCTTGCCCGAAGCCGGATAGGCGCCGAGCCCCATCAGCGTCGAGGTGATCGGGAAGCCGGTGAGGTCGACCAGCTCGCGCAGCAGATGGCTGGCTTCGGGGCCGGAATTGATCACGCCGCCGCCGCTGTAGATGATCGGCTTCTTGGCGCCGGCCATCAGTTCGACGGCGGCCTTCACCTTCTCGAGATCGCCCTGGACCTTGGGCTGGTAGCTGGTGCGCGGCGCCGTCTGCGGCGGCACGTAGATGCCCTTGGCGAACTGCACGTCCTTCGGAATGTCGACGACGACCGGGCCGGGACGCCCGGTGGTCGCGACGTGGAAGGCTTCGTGGATCGTGGCCGCGAGTTCGTTGACGTCCTTCACCAGCCAGTTGTGCTTGGTGCAGGGCCGCGTGATGCCGACCGTGTCGCATTCCTGGAAGGCGTCTGAGCCGATCAGCGAGGTCGGCACCTGGCCGGTCAGGCAGACCAGCGGAATGGAATCCATCAGCGCATCCTGCAGCGGCGTCACCGCATTGGTCGCGCCGGGGCCGGACGTGACCAGGAGAACGCCGGCCTTGCCGGTCGAGCGGGCGTAGCCTTCGGCCGCATGGCCGGCCCCCTGCTCATGCCTGACCAGGATGTGCTCGACCTCGTCCTGTTGGAAAATTTCATCGTAGATTGGGAGAACCGCGCCGCCCGGATAGCCGAAGACATGCTTGACGCCGTTGTCCTTCAGCGCCTGCACCACCATTTCGGCACCCGTCATCTCGCGCCGCTCGTTCTGTCCGTTGCTCATCAGTCCGGTCCCGTACTGTTCGCCGCCTGGCGATTTGCTGGTCGTTTAGTTGGGTTTTGGGTAATAAAAAAGGCCCCCGAGGGAGCCTGTGGGATGCGCATGGGAGGTTTTCGCCCGGCGGTTACACCGCCTTGCCCACGCGCCAGCCTACGAGAATGAGTGCTGTTTTCATGGGCGCGGACAATAAGGGCCAAAGCGCGGGCTCGTCAATGGGGGGTGTCGCGAATTCACCCGCCTGTGAGATCGGCGCCGTCGCGCGCTACCATAGTACAGTTGAGCGCGTATCTTCGAGGCACCACTATGTGGCCGCAAAGGACGTTGGCTGCGAGGAGGACGCATGGCTGGCGAACGAGAGCATATCCGCGAGATCGAGCAGGTTCTGTCCGGCGCGCGATCGGCCCGCGACGATATCGTGGTGCAATCCTGGCTGCGTTGCGTCGACACGCACCGGCTCGATCCGGCCCGGCCGACTGAAGCCTACATCGTTCCCGACACCCAGTTGCGCGAACACCGCGAGCAGTCCGAGCGGCTGATCGCGATTGCCCGCAGCGGTCTGGAGACGTTGTTCAAGCAGGTGGCGGGCCAGAACTACGTCCTGCTGCTCGCCGACGCCAAGGGCGTCACCGTCGACTTCCTCGGCGATCCGCTGTTCATGGACCAGTTGCGCAAGGCCGGGCTCTATCTCGGCTCGGAATGGTCGGAGAGCCGGACCGGAACCTGCGGCGTCGGCTCCTGCATCGTCACCGGCGAGGCGATGACCATTCATCAAACCGACCATTTCGACACCACGCACACGCCGCTTTCCTGCACCGCCGCGCCGATCTTCGACACAAAGGGCGAGCTGACCGC
>NZ_RZSC01000892.1:0-2198 GCF_003998155.1 Mesorhizobium sp. M1E.F.Ca.ET.063.01.1.1 | reverse complement strand
CGAATGGGCCGGCACCAGATGGCAGCGGGTCGTCGTGCCGTGGACTGTGATCGCCAATCGCGCCGATGCAGAGAGGGTGGTTGCGCAGCTCAATGCCAGTCCGCCGGACAGCGCGCGGCGAACCTCGATCTCCGGCGCGCTTGAATTCGGCAGCGACCTTTTCGCCGAAAGCGGTTTTCAGGGCACCAAGCGCGTCATCGATGTTTCGGGCGACGGACCCAACAACCAGGGCGCGCCGGTCGACATCACGCGGGACGAGGTGGTGAAACAGGGTATCACCATCAATGGACTGCCGCTGATGACGCGCGGCGGTTTCAGCGGTGCCTTCGATGTCGCCAATCTCGACCGCTACTACAGCGACTGCGTCATCGGCGGGCCGGGCGCCTTCATGATTCCGGTCAACGATTGGACGCAGTTCCCGGAAGCGATCCGCCGCAAGCTGGTGCTGGAGCTTGCCGGTCCGGCATCGCAGCGATGGGCGGCGGAAGAGGCGGATCATCCGCCGGTGGTGCTCGCCGACGACCGGCCGGCAGCCGATTGCTTGGCCGGGGAAAAGATGTGGCGCAATCGCGGCTGGATGCTGGACAGCCGCTAAAAGCAATTCCAGGAAAAGTGCGCAGCGGTTTTCCGTCTGGAGCGTTATACCAGCGCTAAGGTGGCGGCTGGACGATCAGGCGCGAGCTTGCTTCTGCGCGCGGCACGATGGCAAAGTGCCTGGGGCCGGCGGCATCGCTCGAAGTGGCTGAACAAGGAAGCATCATAATGAAACGCCTGCTCATTCCGACCGTATTTGCATCTCTGCTTTGCGCCGGGAGCGCCAGCGCCCAATTCTACGGCGAGGCGGCCTGCGTGCTGTTCGAGGACATCAATTTCCGGGGACGCTCGCTGGAGATGGGGCCTGACGACGCCGTCAATTTCCGCGGCGGCCAGTTCTGGAACGATCGTGTCTCCTCGGTGCTCGTGCGCCGTGGCTGCACGCTCGTTGCCTATGAGAATTCAGGCAGGCGCGGTCGCTCGATCGAACTCAATCGCAGGGTTCGCGGTTTCGGAGATTCCGGCTGGAACGACCGCATCTCGTCGGCCGAGTGCTATTGCGACCAATACTGAACACCGACGTCGTCCCGGATGATCTGCCACAACCGGTCAGTTCAAGTACGCTTGAGGAGGCTCCCGGTGCGCTGACTTGGACCATGGTCCATGACCGGTCCTGCTTCATTGACAAGCCTTTTGCGCTCTGTGAGACAATCTCCTCTCACCAGACAAAAAGGGGAACCATGATGAACAGGACCAGCATTCTCGCGGTGGCTTTGACGGCGGTCGTCGGGATGTCGGCGCCGGCTGCCGCTGCCACGTCGCTCACCATCGGTATCAGCGGATGGACCGGATTTGCGCCGCTGACTTTAGCCAAGCAGGCCGGCCTCTTCGAGAAACATGGGCTCGACGTCACGCTGAAGAAGGTGCCGCAGGCGAGCCGGCCGCTGGCGATTGCCAGCGGCGATCTGCAATGCGCTGCAACCACTGTCGAGACCTGGATGGTGTGGAACGCCAGCGGCGTCACCACCAAGCAGATATTCCAGCTCGACAAGTCCTACGGCGCCGACGGCATCGTCGTGCGCAACAACATCAAGACGGTCGCCGACCTCAAGGGCAAGAACGTCGCGTCGTCTGCTCCCGGCACGTCGCCCTATTTCCTGCTCGCCTGGGTGCTCAACAAGAACGGCATGTCGACCAAGGACGTGACGGTCGTCAACCTGGAGCCTGACGCGGCAGCGCAAGCCTTCCTTGCCGGACAGAACGACGCCGCAGTCACCTATGAGCCCTTCATTTCCGCAGTGCGCGACAAGACCGACCAAGGGCATATCCTGGCGACCACGCTCGACTATCCGATGGTGCTGGACACCGTCGGCTGCACGCCGGACTTCCTCAAGGCCAATCCCGATGCCGCCAAGGCGCTGGCCGACAGCTATTTCGACGCGCTCGACATGATCAAGAAGGATCCGCAAAAATCCTACGAGATCATGGGCGCCGACGTGAAGCAGTCGGCCAAGGAGTTCGAGGACTCGGCCAAGTACCTGAAATGGGCCGACCGGGAAGAGAACAAGCAGTTCTTCACGAAGGACTTCCAGGACTTCTCCAAGACCGCGGCGGAGCTGCTGCTGCAGATGGGCCTGATCAAGGAAGCGCCGGACGTGACGACG
>NZ_RZSC01000891.1:0-2203 GCF_003998155.1 Mesorhizobium sp. M1E.F.Ca.ET.063.01.1.1 | reverse complement strand
GGTCATTGTCGGCGCTGGCATCGCCGGCCTGATGACCGCGCTTCACCTGGCGCCACAGCCGGTCGTTGTTCTTTCCCGCGCTCCGCTCGGAACCGAAACCTCAAGCACGCTGGCCCAGGGCGGCCTTGCCGCGAGCCTGGGGGACGACGACAGCCCCGAACTCCATCTGACCGACACGCTTGCTGCCGGCGACGGCCTTTGCAATGAGGCGATCGCCAGGCGAGTCGTCGAGTCAGTCCCCGCAGCCATCGACCATCTCATTCGTCTGGGCGCTCCTTTCGACCGCGCGTTAGACGGAAAACTGCGGCTCGGCCTGGAGGCGGCTCATTCGCGGCGCCGCATTGTCCATGCCGCAGGTGATGCCACCGGCCGCGAGCTGTTCCGCGCGCTGCTCGCCGTGGCGTGGCGAACCCGTTCGATAACAATCATGGAAGGTGCGACAGCCCTTCGCCTGGTCGTTGCAGAGGGCGGCATTGTGGGCTTGTTGGCCGCCTTGCATTCACGCGTGTTTGCTTTGCCCACCCGCCGTGTGGTGCTGGCGACTGGCGGCATCGGCGGCCTCTTTGGCGATACCACGAACCCACTTTCCTCGTTTGGACACGGGCTGGCGCTGGCCGCCTGTGCCGGCGCGGAGCTCGCCGATCTGGAATTCGTGCAGTTCCACCCGACCGCGCTCGACACGCCGCGCCGGCCAATGCCGCTTATAAGCGAAGCGGTACGGGGCGAAGGCGCGGTGCTGGTGGACGAGTACGGTCACCGCTTCCTTGCCACTATACCTGGCGCTGAATTCGCATCGCGCGACGTGGTTGCCCGCGCAATCGCCAATCAGCTCTCCGCCGGGCATCGTGTCTATCTCGACGCCCGGCGATGCCTCGGGCAAAAATTCGCAAAACGCTTTCCGGCGATCGACGCCGCTTGCAAGCAGGCCGGCATTGATCCGGCCATGGAGCCCATTCCCGTGCGTCCGGCGGCTCACTATCACATGGGCGGCGTGGCGGTAGACGCTGAAGGGCGCAGTTCCGTTGGCGGCTTGTGGGCCTGCGGCGAGGTCGCTTGCACAGGGCTGCATGGCGCCAACCGTCTCGCCAGCAACTCGCTGAGCGAAGCCGTTGCAACAGCCGCCTGGGTCGCGGCAAGTGTGGCCGGCACCTCAGCCGGCTGGCAATGGCCCAGGCTGCCGGCAGTCTTTCCATTGCGGCCCGACCCTTCACCCGTACGCCAACTTGTCTCCAATGCGCTTGGCATCTTTCGAAATGGCAAAGCGCTGCGCGAGGCGATCTCGACCCTTCTGCCGATCGCGGTTGGCGGGACGGCCGCGGCCGACCCGGCCCTGGTTGCGCTGTTGATCGCGATCGCGGCATTTCGGCGCGAGGAAAGCCGCGGTTCGCACTACCGGTCCGATTTCACTGGGCGCGATGCTGCCGCCCTCCCCTCGCGACTGACGCTCTGCACAGCCTTTGAGAATGCCGTCGCGCTCAGCTGGCAGAGATCCGAACGGAGCCGTTGATATGAGTTCCCTTGCACCGCTTCCCCAGATCGTCCTGGAACCGATCGTGCGCAGCGCCCTTCTGGAAGATTTTGGCAGGGCCGGCGACATCACCAGCGATGCGATCATCCCCGCCGATTGCAAGGCGACGCTCGCATTGAATGCCAGGCAGGCCGGCGTTGTCGCCGGGCTTGATCTGGTGATGTTTGCCTTTCTGCTGGTCGATCCTGGGATCAGTATGCAGTTGCGCTGTCCTGAGGGCGGCAAGGTTTCGGCCGGGGAGACTATCGCGGTCGTAAGCGGGCCAGCGCGCAGCCTGCTGACGGCGGAACGGACGGCGCTCAATTTTCTATGCAAGCTGAGCGGCATCGCAACGGCGACAGCCTCGCTGGTCAACGCGGTGCGGGGCTATAACGCAAAGATCGTGTGCACAAGAAAGACGACGCCTGGGCTGCGTGTCCTGGAAAAATATGCCGTGCGCGCCGGCGGCGGCGCCAACCACCGCTTCGCGCTCGACGATGCCGTGCTCATCAAGGACAATCACATCGCTATTGCCGGTGACATCCGCACCGCGATCGAGCGGGCGCGTGGCGCCATAGGTCACATGGTCAAGATCGAGGTCGAGGTCGACACGCTGGACCAGCTGGAGATGGCGCTGCAGGCGAGCGTCGACGCCGTGCTCCTCGACAACATGTCGCTCGAGGACCTTGCCCAGGC
>NZ_RZSC01000890.1:0-2206 GCF_003998155.1 Mesorhizobium sp. M1E.F.Ca.ET.063.01.1.1 | reverse complement strand
GACAAGGACACGGTGATCGTCTCGGCGGCCTTCGAGGACGGTGACAAGACCCAGTCCGGCTATCCGCGCGTGATCAAGCTCTGGCGACGCGGCACGAAGCTGGAAGACGCAACGCCGATATTCGAGGCCGAGAAGCAGCACCTCGCGGTCGGCGGCGGCGTCGAGTTCGACGGCGACAAGCGGCATGTGCTGCTTGGCAAGACGATCGACTTCTTCACTTCGCACAGCTTCCTGCGGCTGGCTTCGGGCGAGAACAAGCGCATCCCGCTGCCCGACGATGCCACCGACACGGCGATCTTCAAGGGACAGCTTGTCTTCGGCGTGCGCAGCCCATGGACCGCGCCCGACGGCACGCGCTGCCTGCCCGACGGGCTCTATTCCGTGGATTTCGAGAGCTGGATCGAAACCGGCGTGTTTGGACCATTCGAAACCCTGCTTGAACCGGAGCATCGTGTTTCCGTTGCCGGCCTCGCCAGGACGCAGGACCGGCTGTTCATCAATCTGATGGACAATGTGCGCGGCAAGGTCGTCGTTTGCGATCGCACCGGGAACGGCTGGTCGCTGAAGCCGGTCGGCCTGCCGGACAACGGCAATGTCGGCATCAGCCATGCCGAGCATTTCGGCTCCAGCGTCTCCTTCTCTTTCACCGATTTCCTGACGCCGAGCTCGATCATCTGGTCGGACGACAATGGCGAAACGCTGGCAACCGTGAAATCGCAGCCGGCCCGCTTCGACGCCTCGCCCTATGTTTCGGAGCAGTTCGAGGCGCGCTCGAAGGACGGCACGATGATCCCGTATTTCGTCGTGCGGCGACGCGCCCAGCAAGGGCCGGTGCCGGCGCTGCTCTATGGCTACGGCGGCTTCGAAGTGCCGCTCTTGCCCGGCTATGCCGGCATTCGCGGCAGGCTCTGGCTGGACAAGGGCAATGCCTATGTGCAGGCCAATATCCGGGGCGGCGGCGAGTTCGGTCCGGCCTGGCATCAGGCCGCTCTCAAGGGCAGCCGCCAGAAGGCCTTCGACGATTTCGCCGCGGTGGCCGAGGATGTGGTCAGGCGCGGCATCACCACGGCGGCACAGCTCGGCATCCAGGGCGGCTCGAATGGCGGCCTGCTCACCGGCGTGTCGCTGACGCAGCGGCCGAAGCTGTTCGGCGCCGTCATCATCGACGTGCCGCTGCTCGACATGCTGCGCTACACCGAACTGCCTCCCGGCGCTTCCTGGATCGCCGAATATGGCGACCCGTCGAAGCCGGAGGAGGCGGAATGGCTTGGCGCCTATTCGCCATATCAGCACATCTCTTCCGGCGCCGCCTATCCGCCGGTGCTGTTGATGACCTCGACCGCCGACGACCGCGTCCATCCCGGTCATGCGCGCAAGATGGCGGCACGGCTGCAGGCAGCAGGGTACACTAGGACGCTGTTCTTCGAGGAAACCGAAGGCGGACATGGCGGACGCGGCGACCGGCGCCCGCAGGCTGCCCAGACGGCGATGCGCTATGTCTTTCTGCAGCGGGCGCTGAGCATCGGACCGAAAAGTGGAAGCCGGTTTTCGGACGATCCGATGCTAGACTGAAAACGCGGCACGGCTTGAATTCAATATGGCAGGCAGCTTAAGCTGCCGCCATGGTCCGCATCAGCACATCAGGCGCCTTCGGGGTCGCGGTGACGCCGTCACCGCGCACGCTTCGTGCCGAGCTTTTGCGGCTGTGCGCCCGCATTGGCTATTCGCCGCCCCGTTTCCTCTGACGAATCCGCCCCGGCTCCCGCCGGATTGATTCAAGAGGAAAGATCAAATCCATGACCTATCAGAACTATTCGCTGAAGCAGCTTCAGCAAATCGATGCCGCGCATCACCTTCACCCTTTCACCGACCACAAGGAACTGCGCGAGATCGGCTCGCGCATCATCACCCGCGCCGGCGGCCCGTTCATCTACGATTCCGAAGGAGCGGAAATCCTCGACGGCATGGCGGGCCTTTGGTGCGTCAATGTCGGCTATGGCCGCGACGAACTGGCGGACGCTGCCTATGCCCAGATGAAGGAGCTGCCTTACTACAATTCCTTCTTCAAATGCTCGACGCCGACGCCTGTGCTTTTGTCGAAGAAGCTGGCGGAGCTGGCGCCGAAGCATGTCAGCCAGGTCTTCTACGGCTCCTCCGGCTCGGAGGCCAACGACACGGCGTTGCGGCTCGTCCGCCACTACTGGGC
>NZ_RZSC01000088.1:0-14041 GCF_003998155.1 Mesorhizobium sp. M1E.F.Ca.ET.063.01.1.1 | reverse complement strand
CGACTCGGCAGCCTCGACGGCTGCGAGCTTGACGTCCAGCGACGCACGTAAGCTTTGCCTCGAACGGTCGAAAAGAAAGGCAATCATCCCGCCGGCAAGCAAAAGCAGAATGGCGCGTACCCATTCATCGGCAAAAGCCTGGCCATTCATGACGATCCGGGCACCCAAACCGGCAGCCGCCATCACAAGGGTCGATGCGATCGCAAGCCAGCGGTTCTCAAGGAAGGCAATGATAACGATCGCCGGGATGAATTCGAGAAAACCTGGGTCAACGGCACCCGTAAGGGAAACCCTTGCCTCGAAGAGCAATGTAGCGATCAGTATGGCCGTCGACGCTAGATGAGTTCGCGACAGGACTAGACCTCTTTCAGCACCTCATCCAACCTAACTACTACTTTCGGCTTAACCCGTCGAGCTTAGACCGTCGAACGCGCAATCTAGTACGTCTGCTCGCTTTCACACTCCAACGTCCCGGCCTATTGAGAATCAGCAGCCAAACCTTCCGATTATCGATCGTCAAGACGCACTTGTGTCGAAGCAGCGACTTGGCGTCAGGGCGCCGATAGCGGCGATGGGCGATAGGGGTGGTCAATGAACCTGGTCGATGGGCAGAACGACACACGATACAGCGCGCAACGTAGCATGTTGGAGGCGGGCTTTGGCGGCAGGCCAAAGACCTCGGTCTATGCTCAAGGCTCTGACCGCAAGGTCAGGCCGGTTCCGGTAAGCAGGTGCGAGCGGCCGGGGCTCGATTCGATAACCGGCATGCTCGAGCGCATAGGCTGTGGCTGGCTTGTTTTGAGCGAGTCGAAGAGGGTTCTCAAATGGAACGCGGCCGCTGAAACCATTCTTGACAGTTATGGGAATTCTCCGGATCGACACAGCGATCTGGCTGCGGCGCTGCGGAGTTTGATCGCCAGCGTGCCCGCTCATTTTATGCCCGGGACGTTGTCCTGGATCGTGATCCGCAGCGCTGGAGACCGGCCGGTTATCCTCAACGAAGAAGGGATCGTCACTCCCGACAGATCGATCATCCTCGCCCTCCTTGACCGCCAGCCGAGATCCGGGCCGAACCCTCAAACGCTGCAGAAAATGTTCGGCTTGACCGGCGCCGAAACGCATCTGGCATTGCGCTTGGCGAAAGGCGATGCCCCCCTGGAAATCGCCGAGCATTGTCAGCTTAGCCGGACGACGATCCGCACCCAGCTTGCCTCGCTCTTCGCGAAAACGGACACGAAGCGTCAGGCGGAACTGGTCGCTCTTTTAGGGCGGATTTCCGTGTTGCCTTAGGGCAACTCCAGGAAAAGTGCGAAACGCTTAATGCATGTCGCGCAAAAGTGTGCAGCGGTTTTGCGAAAACGACATGCATAAAAAAAAGACCTAAAGTGCGTCGCCTGGATCCATTTCAGCGCGACGCGCTTTAGGCGCGGCGACTTCGCCGTAGCCTCCGTCCGCAATTGCGTGGAAACAAATAGCCAGCGGTTCGGCGTTTTCGTGAAACGATGAGCCGCTCCAGACACAAGCGACGACTTCACTTTTCCTGGAATTGCTCTAGCGCCGGCCGTTGGCGCCGACGGCGCCTTCGCGATGGGCGGCCTGCCAGCTCGCGCCCAACCGATAGCGCTCAGCGTTTGCGGGTCTGCAACGGCCCGAGTGTCCGGCGTATCCTGAAGAGGTATTCCCGAGCATATTGATTGGCTATTTTCATCACCGATGGACGAAGGATCTGCAGCGCATCCCGCATGGTTGTTCGCCAGGACTGATACCGGAGCCTGGCCGGGATGCGGGCGACCCGCAGCGCACGCAAAAGGGTCTCGGGATCAGGCAGCCCCTTCCTGTCCTCGATAAGACCCCAGTTGAGCTGCTTGACGGCAAGGGTTACCTCGTCCACGTCGTCGTAGCTCTTCGTCGTGGTGATGCTGGGGTGGCGTGTCGCGTCGTAGAAGATCAGGCCCTCATTGATGGCAACCATATCTCCGCAACGGGCAAGGTCCACGAAGAACAACTGGTCGACCCCGGCCGGGATCGATTTATGGGCGCGCATCAGGCACCCGGCGTGAATGACCGTAGCGTTGATCAAGAGCGTTGACGGTATGATGCCAAGGCTCCTGGTCATGCGAACCAGATAAAGGTCCGTCAGGCACTGCTGGCTTGAATAGAGCGAAACCCGGTTTTGCTCTGGTGGATCCGAGCGCATGACCACCCGGCTCTCCTCGACGACATGCGCTGCGCAGGTCATGAACGCCGCCGACGGATATTTTATCGAAATCTCGGCAAACCTCTTCAGGGCTCCCGGGGCCAGCCAGTCGTCGTCATGCAGCAACTTGATCCACTTCCCCCTGCAGGCGAGCATGGCGTTGTTGGTGTTCTCCACCTGCCCTCGACCTCGGTGATTTTCCACGATTCGAATGCGAGGGTCGGTTCGTGCATATTCTTGCAGGATGGGCCAACTCGTCCCCCCTCGTCCCTCGTCGTCGCTGACAACAAGTTCCCAGTTCGAGAAGTCTTGCCCCACAATGCTGTCAATAGTGCGCCGAATGGTGTCGGGCCGGCGAAAGGTTGGAACGGCAACTGAAATGAACGGGCGCAGTGCCGCGGCATCTGCAAAATGAGCGGCATCGTTCATGTCACGCGGACCGAGCCGTGACGAACCTGCCTCACCTTCTTTGCGCTCCGGGGAATCCGCTGGTGGCATAGCCCCTTCAGAGCGCGCGCCGCTATTCAATAGGAGCTTCATGGGCTCTTTCCTCGCGATGATATGAGCTCGGCAACGTCGGCCGCTCTGCGTTGCGCCTCAATAGGTAGACCGAGGCTGCGGCTCTGAGGGCAAAGCCGACTGTTCCGCCAGCCGCCATGAGATAGATGACGTCGATGGGCGCCCAACCCGCCTTCGCGCCGGCGAGCAACGGACCAAACACGAGCACCATCCGCGCGGCGTCGACGACGAGCCGCACTTCTTGTCGGCGCAGCAGAGCGGGAACCTCGCCGAGTGGCGTCGATAGTGCCTGCACGGCGCCCATGAACGCCAGCGCGGTCATGATCTGGGCGGTCGGGATCCAGGCCTCGCCCAGGAGGGGAACGACAAGGTAAGGGGCTGCCAGCCCGAGCGCCAGGATCGGCAATGCGGCGAGACCAGCTGCAAGTATCAGAAGGCCCCGCGCGATGCCAAGCAGATGGCCGCGATTGCTGGTCTTGTTCGCCTCGGCGACGAAGACGTTGCTGAGCGGCGTGGCGATCAGCACGATAGGCCCAGTTACGAGCCGCGCTGCGACACCGAGGTAACCGGCGAAAGCCGCGCCGAACAATGAACCGACGAGAATCGCCGGAAGATTGTTGATGGCATAACTGCCAAGGGTCGCGGGGATGTCGAACAACGGAAACTTGTATTCCCTCCTGGCCTTGTCGAGGACGCTCCGCCATGGCGCTCGGGCGATGCCATGCAGGTCATTCCAACTCAGAATGCGGAGGCCCAGGAAAGCGAGAAAGATGAACTGGCTGAGGATGTGCGCATGCACCATCGCCTCCCCCCCCAGACGGGCAAAGCCGAAAACCAACTGCAGCAAGGCCATGGTCGCGGGCAAGATGAGACGGCCGACGGCGAAGTCACGCAACAAGCCCGCGCGCAAGGCCCAGCAGTTCATCGTTTCAACGAGTGCTGCGCCGCTCATCCCAATTGGAACGAGCCAGACCAGATGTCTGAGTTGGACAGGTGTAACGCTCGAAAGCACCTGCCCGGCCGCGAAGGTCAGCGCCCCGGTCACCAACACAGCCAGGAGAATTAGCTTGACCGTGACATAGGTCTGTCCGGCTTCCTTGACGCCGTACAGCGAAGGCTCGAAGCGCAGTGCTGCGACGGCGCCAAGTATGTTTACGGCCGAAAGATAGATCGTGAAGAGGCCGAAATCCGCGGGAGAATAGAGCCTGGCCAGTATCGGAATCGTGGCGACGAGGATGAGTTGCCCGACAATCGCCATCGCCGATACGCCACCCGCCGCTCGGACGATTTTGCCGATCGCGTTTGGAGGAAGATCGGCTCCTATTGGCCCCCCCCTGGATCTCAGAAAGTCGCTTTGGGACATGGCTCGCGATTCCAGAAGCGGCTGAGGATTGGGACAAAGAGCTTACGGTGCACACCGCGCCTCGCCATCATTCACCTGAATGACGCTGCCCGGCCGAGCACTCCGGCTGCCCGAATGAGACCGTTGGATTGCGAACCAGCAGCACAATTCTTGACACGCCTGCCCCTATCCCGCTCATCGGTTGGAACGATCAGCCTTGGCAACTCTCGAGCTAATGCATGTCGCGCAAAAGTGTGCAGCGGTTTTGCGAAAACGACATGCATAAAAACAAAGACCTAAAGCGCGTCGCCTGGATCCATTTCAGCGCGACGCGCTTTAGTGATCGCGACCGCACTGGGACGCGCGGACTTTCCGGAGTCAGGACCGCTGCCTCAGTTGGTGCTATCCACTGCGAATGCTGAAGTTACGTTTGGGGATCCGCCGCCGGATTCTATCATTTTGGCGACGATCTTGCGCTCGACGTCCTGAATGCTTTTCATTGTTGTGGGCTCGTTTGAAATGCCTACCGAAATAAATTCGCGACCGGACACGGAAAGCAGCTCGCTGATTTTTTTGAAGATACCAAAGGAACCCATATTTACATCGAAATCGGCCTCAAAGAGGCGTTCCGCGGGAGGTTCGCGTTCCATGCGCCGGCGCAAACGTGTCGCAACGATCGGCCGCGGCACCACGACTCTAATGGTGATATCAGCTACAGGAACGTTGTTCAGCGCCGTTGCAAGGGCGGCTTTTCCCGCGGCTCCATTCAGCGATGCCAGCGACCCGATTGCCTGAACATACCCCTCATCGAAGATCACGATGTCTTCGGTGAACTTGGCCTGATCCCAAACAGAAGACATTTTCAGCAGCTGCTGCCAGATGCGGGCGCGCCAAAGTGCGCTTTTGGGTGGAATTGCCCTGACCATCAGCAGAGGTTTCGACAGGTCCTCAATGCCGTTTGGCGGAAAGAGAACCAATTTCATCGTGGACAACGTCGCCGAGACGATCCTCGCGACGAACAGAAAGACTCCGAAGTCGAGGGTTCCCGCCCGTTCGGCAGGCTGGTAGCTCCGCGCAACCTCAGCGTGGTATCCGTCCTCGCACAGGCGCTTGGCAAGGGCGTGAGCAAAGGTCGTCTTGCCCGAACCGGGCGGTCCGAAAAGCTCGATGATCACGAATTCAACACCCGATCATAATAGCCGCGCTTCACGGTTTTCGTATAAGCAAAAGGTCCGCGCTGTTGCCAAATCGGAACTTGGCGTGCCGCTTGAAGCTCAGCCTTGCATTCGAGATAGTCCGCGCGTGCGAGAAGCCGCATCGTCGAGGTCGCAGGGATTGCTGACAAGGTCACCGAAGGACCGTATAGCATTGCGACCAGAATAAGCTGGCCGGCGATCGCCATGGCCGACCCTTCCAGCCGCGCAAACGATGGTGTCGATCGGGCTCCACGCAATATCGATGGTTGCTTTCTCGGCCCTGGGAACAGAATGTCGCTGGCCCCTATCTGACATGAATTGGCGCTTCCGAAGAGGCAAAGTCATCACGGCAAGGAGAGCTTACGATGGGCGCAGGGCCTCGCCATCATTCACCTGAATGACCGGATTCGGCAGAGCGGCTGGATCATGAGTTCCGCTGCTCGATGCAAGTCATCGCAAAGGGGCTTTCATTCCGAGTATCGGCATCTGCCGATGCGCCCACGGAAACCGGCGCGAGGGTTCAACAATTGCGAACTTCCGGGCTGGCAGAAGGCGTCTCTCAACCTCGAGGCCTCTACCCTGTGCAGCATGAGGACTCATTGCGGCGCCACTCCGCCGAACGATGTCATTCAGATAAATGATGGTGACGTTCGGTCCCCATCGTAAGGTCACGTCGAGTGCATTTGCCAATTCGGAATCGCGGCTTCGTGCGGTCAGGGCTTTAGGGACAAGCGTGATGACCATCTGTCCGGCGTGTGGCAGCAAATCAACTGCGAAATTGTTCGAAGTGACAGCCGACGAGGCCTCCCGACACTTCATTAATCCGCGGCAAGACCCCGAGCGCTCTCGAAAGCTGACGAGCCACCTCTCGGATCTCTGGGGCCGCGACGCCTGCGATATCCGCAAATGCTCAGATTGCGGATTCGGTTTCGCAGATCCCTTCGTCGCGGGCGGCATCGAATTTTATAACTTGGCCTGGGCGCACCCCTCCTATCCAACCATGAGATGGGAATATGCGCGAACAATCGTCGAGCTTACGGGCTTGAAGACCAAAGGAAAGACCGTTGTCGACGTAGGAGCCGGTTTCGGCTACTTTCTCGACCGCGTGAAGAATAAATTCTTCGACGTCTCAGATATTTCTGCGGTCGACTATAACGAAGAATCGCAGTCCGTACTGTCTGCAAAAGGTTTCAAGACTTTTTCGAACGACGTTCGAGAGAGTAGCTTCGATTCTATGAGAGAGGCATTTGACTTTATTTGTTTGTTTCAAGTCTTTGAGCACATGGATCACGTGGATGACGTCTTCTCTCGATTGAAATTCCTCTTAAGGCAGCAGGGTTCTGTATTCATTGCAGTGCCAAACGAAAACAGGACCTACTATATGGAGTCCCACGGCTCCCTCATAGACATGCCACCAAACCACATCGGTCGCTGGACGAAAGAAGCGTTCGATGCCATGTGCCGACGGCACGATCTGCAATTGACCAAATGTGAGCGAGAACCGTTCAACCTGCTTGGATTCCTCAAGCAAGACATCGTGAACAGCTATTTGCGCAAGGGCGAGAAACCAGGCACCCTGAGTGAATTCGTCCGCGCCCTGCCACGAAGCAAAGCTCAACGGATTGCGCAGGGTCTGACTGCGCTTGCGATTTCGCCGTCACGCTTGCCAGCGTGGGCATATGCGGTCAAGAACGCATCGACGCTGGGCGGGAACGCACTCTGGGCGAGGATCGACAAAGTCTCGTCGTCGGCGCTACGGCTCCATTAAGTCAAATAGCAACGAACCGCTTGCTGCGAATGATGGGTTGTTCGGGCAGCCAAGCCGCAAGGACCACCACCCCGTTTGAGGACGGCCGCTCGGCGTATAGGCAGTGGCCCCAGGGCGATACTCGCGCCCGTTCATGCAATTATCGTTGCTTGAGGACGAGCCTGCAGCTCTCGTCATACCTTCTCGCGCAAGAGATCGGCGCTGTCGCCGAGCCGATATCCGGCATGCTTCTTGAGGTTCACCCGCGTAAGGACGCTCCCGACCGGTACCGAACTAGAATCGTCTCCCTGAAGCAGTTCCAGCACGCCGCGGGCGACATGACGTTGCGTCTTCGCCCACCGGACTGCGAAAAGCACCACATCCGCCCATCCAGTGAGGAACCTGGCTTCCGGCCTCCCGAGCCCCGATGGTCCAATTATGATGACGACGCTATAAGCCGAGTGCAGATCCTCCATCACTTCGGACCCGTTCCCACGGGACAGCAGAGTCAGCAGATCTTCCGAGGGACCGAGGGTCATTAGGTCGATTCCGACCTCAGGCATGCCGGTAACCGCATCCTCCAAGGCGCAGCGATTGCCCACATAGTCCGCGAAAGAATGGCGAGCCTTTGGTCCACTGAATTGATGCAGAAACTCGAGTGTGAGCTGCGCGCCCTTGGGTTCAAGATCGACCAGAAGGACTCGACCGCCCAGCCGCGTGGCCGCCAATGCCAGGCTCCATGCAAGTTCGGTCGCTCCATCTTCGGGCACGCTGGAGGTGATCAGCATGATGTGCGGCGAACGAACTCTCAGTTGATTTGGTGCCGCCGCGACGAGCAGGGATGTCACGGCACGGCTGTATCGAGACTCCTGCTGGCCCAAAACCAGCTGCTGCAGCCGCTTCGCGTGCGTCGTTGGAGCCTGGGGTATCAATCCCAGGCACGGAACCCTGAGCGCTGCTTCAGCTTCGACCTCGCCGCGCAAAGTGCGGTCAAAGCGTTGGCGGACAAGTACCAGGATCCCTCCGATCAGGCCGAACAGAATCATACCCGGCGGAACGAGGAAAATTGGCGGAAGGGTTGTTGCATTCGTGGGCGGCCACGCCGCGGAAAGAATTCCGACGCTGGGGGATGGACTTGCTATGCGCCGCTTTAGGTCCTGTTGCCGGGCCAACAGGTCATTGTATCGCTGCGTCAGGATGCTCACCTGCGGCTCGAGCGCGCGCAGTCCCGAGAGCCGCCCGGCTGTATCTGCCACGACCGCGTCGAGGACATTCTTACGCTCTTCCAGAGCCCGTACCTGAGCCCGATAGATGTTCACCTCCGCGGCGATACGCGCGAGGCCGTGCTCGACCTCGCTGTCAATCGCTTTGCTCAGATCCTTGTCTGCCGGCGCGCCGGCCTGGCGAGCCGCCAGGTCGGCCAACTCAGGCGTGCCGATGGCTTCGACCAGCGAGGCGACTGGTGCGCCCTGCTTGCGAAGGTCCTCAATATGTTGAAGACGGGATTCCATCGCAGCGAGATCCGCTTTGGACATCGATATCTGCTGGGTGAGTTCGGCCGTCTCCTTGGCAGCGTTGTCCGCCGCACCCTGATCGACTGCGCCGTGACTCAGTCGATACCTCTCCAGACGATCAGTCGCTTCCGCGAGACTGTCTTGTATAGTCGGCAGTCCGGCGACTATCGAGTCGAGTTCCTGCCTGTCCGAAGCCTGACTTTTGGCTGTAAGATCGCCGATATAGACTTGGACGAACGTATTGGCCACCAGAGCGGCTCTCGCCGGATCAGGATCGGTAAAGCCGACGCTGATAACTCTGGATCTCAGTTCCTGTCCAATCCTTAAGCCCTCGCGCAGCACCTTGAGTTCAGCCGCATCTGGCTCCGCCGGCGTGCTTCGCGGCCAAAGTTTGGCCAGCAGATTGTTCAGGACCGAGCGCGATTTCGGCTCGACGCGATCAGTATCGAGAGGAGGGCTTCCGGTTCCAGCACCAGGCTGATTTGCAGCATCGGCAGCGTCCATCTTGCGCAGCGCCGCCACTACGCTTCGCAAATGGCTTTGCGACGAGAGCATGGTGATATGGTCGTCCATGCTGGAGTCCAGCATATCCTGAGCAGAGATCAGACCACCGGCAGGGGCTGCTCTGCTGGGTGCGTCGACGAACACCTGTGTGGTAGCTTCGTACAATGGTGGACGGGCAAGGCCCGAAAGCGCGGCCAGGACACCTCCTGCGATGATCATGGCAAGCAGGAACCACCTTTTTCGCTGAAGGGTAACAACAAGCTGATGGACCGGTGTTTGCGTGTCCATCTGTTCGCGCAGCGGCCGTCTCAGACGCTGGTTGATTTCGCGTCCAGGCACCGGCATTTCAGTGGCATGCGGAAGATGGATGCGGCTGACTTTGGACCCTTCCATCTTATACTCCTGTAAGTTCGGGCACGCGAGAGAGCCCCGTTTCTGGCACTGATAGCCGCCTCGCATCGTTGTGCCAGGCCTGGAACATGAGAGCCGGCCACAATTCGCGAGAATGGTCGTGCCTGCCGTCGATGTGATCGCGCCAGCATGCATTCACCTTCGCAATGTCGAAGATCCCGTCGCCGGAACCGCGCATATCGGCGACAAGATCGTTGGCCCAGATGCGCAGCGGACCTCTCAGCCAGGCTGCAATGGGAACATCGAACCCTTGCTTCGGCCGGTCGATCAGCCGCTGCGGAACATAACGACGCAGCACGTGACGAAGGATCCATTTGCCGCCGCCATCGCGAACCTTCACGTTGGACGGAAGGCGCCAGGCGAATTCGACAACCCGGTGATCGAGCAGTGGACACCGTCCTTCAAGGCTGTTTGCCATGGTCGCGCGGTCCAGCTTCACCAGTATGTCGCTGGGCAAATAGCCGGCCATATCGTCATACAGAATTCGGGACAACAACCCGTCAAGCTGTGGTGTGCCGTCGATCGATGCTGGCGGGCTGTGGCGAGCGAGGCTCCTGGTCGATGATCCCACCAACCGTCGATATAGCTCGTCTTCGTGAGTTGCGGTGAGCAACCCTGCGAGGCGATCGAGCCGGTCGCTCCGCAGCATATGGCGAATGTTTGCCGAAAGCGGCAGGCTGCGCATCAAATCCTCGCGCGCTGCACGGGCCAGCAGTCCCAGGCCCGCTGCCATCGTTCGCCGCAGTACTAACGGGAGCCTTTCGTGACGTCTCAGCCGATCCGCCATGAAGTGGCGGCCGTAGCCGGCGAAGCACTCATCTCCACCGTCGCCCGACAGAGCCACTGTAACGTGCTGCCGGGCGAGCCGGGCCACCAGCAGCGTTGGTATCTGAGATTCGTCGGCGAACGGTTCGTCCCATATCCGCGGCAACTCCGGAATGACGGCGCGCGCAGCGCTGGATGAAAGGTGAAGCTCTGTGTGGTCGGTGCCCAGATGTCTCGCGACCTCGGCTGCGTAGGGAGCTTCGTCAAAGCCACCTTCCCCGAAAGCGATGGTGAAGGTTCGCACCCGAGTTCTGGATTGAGCCTGCATCAAGGCCACGACGGTAGAGCTGTCGACACCGCCTGACAGAAAGGCGCCCAACGGCACGTCGGCGACCATCCGTTCGCGAACGGCGAGCCGAAGCAGGTCATCCAGTTCGTCGGTCAGGTCATCGTCGCTGCCGACGATCGGCCGTTCCCGACCTTTGGCGGCGACTTCGGCCAGCGACCACCAGTGATTCACGCGCTGGGAAAGGGAGACGGCACCGCCCGCCTCGGCAAGATCCGAGGGTCTGACGGAGAGAAGGGAACCGGGCGGCAGCTTGAACGCTCCCCGCCAGATGCATCTGTGATCGGGCACCCATCCTCGCGAAAGCATGTCGGCGGCGGCATCGAGATCGAGTTCGGGGGAGAAGCCCGGAAAGCACCTGATCGCCTTCAGCTCGGACGCAAAGACCAGGGCGTGCCCGGCCGATGCGACGTAAAGCGGCTTTTTGCCCATTCGATCCCGGGCGAGATGAAGGGTCCTGGTCTTCAGGTCCCACAACGCAAACGCGAACATGCCCGCAAAGCGTTTGAGGGCGGCCTCGAGACCCCACGTCTCGATGGCGCACAGCATCACTTCGGTGTCACCGGTGCCGCGAAACTGGTGGCCGGCATCTTCGAGCTCGCGCCGCAGGTCTCTGAAATTGTAGATTTCTCCGTTGAAGGTGATCACATATCTGCCGCTGGAAGAACGCATGGGCTGTCGCCCCGCCGCCGACAGATCGACGATCGCCAGCCGCCGGTGGCCCAGCGCAATGCCGGCTTCCCGATCTGTCCACAGTCCTTCGCCATCCGGCCCGCGGTGTCGGAGCGCCGTCGTCATTTGCCCTATCGCCTCGAGCGACGTGGGATCGGCCGTATCGGGTGCGAGAAGAATTCCAGCGATCCCGCACATCACATGGCCTCGATGGATATGAGCCGCTGACGGAAAGCGCGAGGCGTTCCCGCAACAAGGCAAAAGGTTATCGCAAACCACACGATGGGATGGCGGATAATCAGGTGCGGCATGCTGAAGATGACGATTGACACCATGAGCGCCAACAGCGCGTCCAGCTTCGCACGCCACGCCGACATGATGGCGGCGCCGACGATCCAGACAAGCGCAAGCACCGAGATGATGCCACCTTGGGTGTACAGATCGAGGATGGTGCTGTGGGCCTCAAAGGGTCGTGTCAGAGCATCAAATTGTCTGTCCCACGTGGGTGGGCGGCCGACATGCGCACCTGGCCCGAGTCCCAGCGACCCTGATTGCGCGCCTTTCTCCAATGCTGCGTTCCAGAGATACAAGCGAAGCTCGGCGGTTTCGGCTGTGGCTTCGCCGCCCTTGTCCTTGGTCAGGCTCTTGGCGAAGCTTTCGAGGATGGTCGCCTCCGACAGGACATAGGGAGTGACCGACATCGCCAACGGAACGCTGCCGATCAGCAAGAGAACGAGAGCTTGCCGCGGAAGGCTGACCTTGGCGCCAGCCGTCTTGAGCCACGTCCTGATCTGCAGCCCGAGGAAGGTGAGATAAGTCAGGATACTGGTGTACAAAAAGGCATCGCTCTTCGTCAGCCTCCCGACGTAGAAGGTGAAGAACACGCTGGCGATGCCGACGAACCTGCCCCATCGATTGCCGGTGGTTGTCGCAAGATGCAAGGCCAGCGTACCGAATATCGCGCAGTACAGCGCGAGCTGGTTCGGATTCTCGGACCAGCCGCGAAAGCGATCCCAATACCAGGACTCGACGCCGGCCTGTGGGATCCACCCCCAGCCCTGGATCACCTGAATGGCAAGGGCCGTATTCGCGATTGCAAGCAGCCACCAGGTAGAGCGACGAAAATGGCGATCGGCGTCAGGCTCTGCGGCCGCCAGACAGGTGATGCTGACCAACAGAAGATACGCTACGGTGTCGTGTATCAGCCCGGTTAAAAATATGACCGTGGTCAAATAAGCGACTATGGTGCCGATAGCGAGAGTGACCGCCATCACCAGCCAGAAGCCGGCCAGACTGGTCAGGGCGGGTGTAAACTCGATACGACCCCCGGCGAGTATTCGTCCGATCGACAGCATGATCCAGAGGGTTAGGGACAATTCACCATAGCCGAAGGACGAGCCCGGAATATTGAGCTGCGTCGCGCCGGCCATCACAACCCCAAAAGCGAGGAGCGCGTCCCGGATCATCCGCGCACTCCGCCCAACCGGCTATCCGCGAGGTCGTGCTCTGGCGCGATCGGGCGCCGTCTAATCGATCCGCCGCAGGACCTACCGCTGAGGGTTTTGTCGTACAGGTCGCAGTACTGGTCGACGATCGACGATAGCGCAAACCGCTCACGGACAAGTGCGGCAGACCGGCTGCCCATGGCCGCAGCAACAGGACGATCCGAGAGAAGGTCAACGATGCGATTTGCCAGGGCGTCCTGGTCGCGCGGCGCAACCAGGTAGCCGTTCCACCCGTCTTGGACGACGTCGCTGCACCCTGGCATCCTTGAGGCAACGATCGGCAGACCGGCGAGCCCGGCTTCCAGCAACACACGCGGGATTCCCTCGCGGTATTCGGTCGGGAAGGCGAATATGTCAGCCATGCCCAGAAGGGCGGGAACATCCTGGCGCTTCCCCAAAACGACGACATCGGAACCAAACCGTCGAATTTCCGATTCGTCGACGGCGAACGGTCCTTCGGACTGCCATGGGCCGATGAGCACGAAGCGCGCATTCGGCCTTTTGGCGAGAACCTTCGGCACCGCCTTGAGGAGGGTAGGTATCCCTTTTTGACGGGTCAGTCGGCCGACGAACATGACGACTTCGGCGGATTGAAGCCCGAATTCCTGGCGCATCCTCGCCGCCGACGGACCAAGGCGCCTCGCGGCCGTGAATGCGTCGATATCGATGCCGGATCCGCCGATCAGGCGTCCGTCGCCACGCCCGAGCAGCCGATAACGTTCAAAGAACGACTGATCGTCACGGTTCTGGAACACCGTCGCGGCCGTCCAGAAGGACACAAGCCATTGCAGACCGCAGAAGATCGGCCGAAGCGCCAAGGCGCGCGGGCCGATAGATGAGAAGGTCCAGCCCAGCCCGTTGATCGTGCGGACAACCGGAACCTGTCCACGTACCGCCAGCGGCGTCAACAGGTTGGGCTTTGTATCGAAACTCTGGACGATGTCCGGGCGCAACTCCGCTATCAACCTGCGAAGTGTCCTGACCGTGCCCGCTTTGCCGCTGCCGCTGGCAAAGCGGTCAAACCCGTAGCGTCTGTGCGCAATCCCGTGTCTCAGGAACGGGGCGTCGTCGCCGGTCGAGACGGCCGAGACTCGAAAGCCCCTCTCACGCAGCTCCATAAGAAATGGAATTCTAAGCGCGTGATCCTCGCCTCCTACACACACCAGGTGCGGGCTCATTTTGCCGCTCCCAAAAACCCGCGGTCCACCAGTTGAGTGGTCCGAACTTGGATCGTCTTTCACGGTCCCGCTACAGTCGCGGGACGCGCTCGTCTCGTTTTCCAAGCTAGGGGCGGGGCCGATTGTTGTCCCCGTCCCTTCGAAT
>NZ_RZSC01000889.1:0-2209 GCF_003998155.1 Mesorhizobium sp. M1E.F.Ca.ET.063.01.1.1 | reverse complement strand
GGAGGTAGGGCGCCGGCGCGTTACCCTCCCCCTTGTGGGGAGGGTCGCTGCGAAGCAGCGGGGTGGGGGTAGGTGCGGGGGAAATGTGTTCCATCATCACACCTGTAAAATCGAAGACACGAGCAACTGCGTGTACGGCGCGCGCGGGTCGTCGAGCACGCGGTCGGTGAGTCCGCTTTCGACGACACGGCCATCCTTCATCACCATCATGCGCTGCGAGAGAAGCCGCGCCACGGCGAGGTCGTGGGTGACGACGATCGCCGCCAGGCCAAGGTCGGTGACCAGGCCGCGCAACAGGTCGAGCAGGCGCGCCTGCACCGAAACGTCGAGACCGCCGGTCGGCTCGTCCATGAACACCAGCCGCGGTCCGGTCACCAGGTTGCGGGCGATCTGGAGGCGCTGGCGCATGCCGCCGGAAAAGGCGCGGGGCTCGTCGTCGATGCGGTCCTCGTCGATCTCGACGCGGGAGAGCCAGTCGACAGCGGTGGCGCGGATCCTGCCGTAGTGGCGGTCGCCCACGGCCATCAGCCGCTCGCCGACATTGGCGCCGGCCGACACCGTCATGCGCAGGCCGTCCGCCGGGTTCTGGTGGACAAAGCCCCAGTCGGTGCGCATCAGGAAGCGGCGCTCGGCCTCGCTCATGCGGTAGAGCTCGCGCCATTGGCCATCGCGCATGCGGTAGCTTGCCGTGCCGGAAGAAGGCAACAGCCGGGTCGACAGGCAGTTGAGCAGCGTCGTCTTGCCCGAGCCGGATTCGCCGACCACCGCCAGAACCTCGCCCGGCCAGAGGTCGAAGGAGATGTTCTCGCAGCCGACGCGCGAGCCGTAGAATTTGGAAAGTGCGGAGACGCGCAGCAGCGGTTCGTCGGTCATTCGGCCTCCTTACCCTCCCCCTTGTGGGGAGGGTCGGCGCGCAGCGCCGGGGTGAGGGTTGCGGGGGTTGTCGCCAAGTCACCCGCGCCTTCGGCGCGACCTCCCCACAAGGGGGAGGTAGGGTCGCTGCGGCGCTTCTCGCAGTGGTCGGTGTCCGAGCAGACGAACATGTGGCCGCCATGGTCGTCGAGGATGACCTCGTCGAGATAGACGTTCTCGGCGCCGCACAGCGCGCAGGGCTGGTCGAAGGTCTGCACCTCGAACGGGTGGTCCTCGAAATCGAGGCTGACGACGTCGGTGAAGGGCGGCACCGCGTAGATGCGCTTCTCGCGGCCGGCGCCGAAGAGCTGCAAGGCCGGCGAGCGATGCATCTTCGGATTGTCGAATTTCGGGGTCGGCGACGGGTCCATCACATAGCGGCCCTCGACCTTGACCGGATAAGCGTAGGTGGTGGCGATGCGGCCGTGCCTGGCGATGTCCTCATAGAGCTTCACATGCATGAGGCCGTATTCCTCCAGCGCATGCATTTTTCGCGTTTCGGTCTCGCGCGGCTCGAGGAAGCGCAGCGGCTCGGGGATCGGCACCTGGAAGACCAGCACCTGGCCCGCCGTCAGCGGATGCTCCGGGATACGGTGGCGGGTCTGGATGATGGTCGCCTTCGCCGTCTCGGTGGTGACGGCGACATTGGCGACCTTCTTGAAGAAGGCACGGATCGAGACGGCGTTGGTGGTGTCGTCGGCGCCCTGGTCGATGACCTTGAGCACGTCATCCGGGCCGATGATCGAAGCGGTGACCTGCACGCCGCCGGTGCCCCAGCCGTAAGGCATCGGCATCTCTCGCGAGGCGAAGGGCACCTGGTAGCCGGGAATGGCGATGCCTTTCAGGATGGCACGGCGGATCATCCTTTTGGTCTGCTCGTCGAGATAGGCGAAGTTGTAGGTGGCGATGTCGGTCATGACGATCACGTCCGCTCTGTGCTATGGAATTGGCGCTCAAGACGCGGGAGGGCGCCCGAATGGACTCTACCGGTTGGATGCATCTTGGAGTGCTTTTGCTGGTGTTCGCCGTTGTTGCCGGCTTTGCGCTGCGGAAGATGTTTCTTCCTGCGCCAAAGGAGCCTCCGCATGGCGAGACTGTTGCCGGTGCCAGTGGCTATGGTGGCGGTGGCTCGTTCGATGCCGGCAGCGGGCATTCCGGTAGCGGACAATAAAGTCATTCTGCCGCCTCCCTCTTCTCCTCGGCCTTGCCCTCGTTTTCCCGCGCCTCGTATTCGGCGCGCATGCGGCGGACCAGGTCAAGCTCGGCCTGGAAGTCGACATAGTGCGGCAGCTTCAGA
>NZ_RZSC01000888.1:0-2211 GCF_003998155.1 Mesorhizobium sp. M1E.F.Ca.ET.063.01.1.1 | reverse complement strand
GGCTCTGGCCACCGGACTGGTCAGCGAAGCCGACTACGACCGGCTGGTGCGGCCGGAGGACATGACGCATCCGGGGTGACATTCTGCGGCGGGAGAATTTGCTCCCGCAGCCGATTCTCGCGACGCGAATTTCGCGTCCGTCGGCGCGACCATAGAATATATAATCTGTGAACAATGTGTCGCCGCATAGACAGCTTTGGTGAACGGTCTTCGTCGTCTATCTGACTGGGCATTCAACCCCGCTCGGAGACCCGCCATGTCCATCAACACTTCCGCCGCTACCGCCGGCACCGCGTCCAACAATTCCACCACCATCCTGCTCGGCCGCGCCCTGCTTGCCGTCATCTTCCTGCTTTCCGGCTTCGGCAAGCTTACCGCCATTTCCGGCACCGCCGGCTATTTCGGCGCCCTCGGACTGCCGCTGCCGACCGTCACCGCCGTCGTCGTCGGCCTCATCGAGCTTGTCGGCGGCCTTGCCATTCTCGTAGGCTTCCAGACGCGTGTCGCCGCCTGGGTGCTCGCCATCTTCACGATCGCCACCGGGCTGGTCGCCCATACCGGCTGGGCCGACCAGATGCAGATGATCCAGTTCCTCAAGAACCTCGCCATCACCGGCGGCTTCATCCTGCTCGCCTCGTCCGGCGCCGGCGCCTACTCGATCGACGCCAAACGCGGCTGAAGTTTTTGTTTGACGCAATTCCGAACGGAAGGTTACGGCGAAGTCGCCGAACCTAAACGCTTCACACTTTTCCTGGAATTGCTCCCCCTCCCAAGCCTGAAACCAAAGCGGCGCGGAATTTTTCGCACCGCTTTTTCGTTTTCCGGTTGCAGGCGTAGACTGCACCGGCAGCCGGCCAGATCCTGATCGGGCGTCGGCAAGGGAGGTTGCAATGTTCCGCAACGCACTGCTTCTGATCTCGCGGCTCCTGCTTGCCGCGCTTTTCGTGCCGTCGGGATTCCAGGCACTCACCAACATCGCCGGCACCACCAGCTATTTCGCCGGCCTCGGCCTGCCGCTGCCGACTTTAGCCGCCTGGGGCACCGGCCTGTTCGAGCTGATCGCCGGATTACTGATCCTGATCGGCTTCCAGACGCGGATCGTGGCGCTGCTGCTTGCCGCCTTCTCGATCGTCGCCGGCTTCATCGGCCATTACGGCCAGGGCGGCGACGATGCGACTTTAGCCTTCCTGCACCAGCAGATGCTGATGAAGGACATTGCCATTGCCGGCGGCTTCCTGGCGCTCGCCATGGCCGGCGCCGGCGCCTGGTCGGCGGACGGGCGCAGCATTGGCATCGGCGCCGAAGTCACGTGATCCGTTACTTGACGGAAACGCTCGGACCGCCTTCGACCGCCAGCACCAGGCGGCGGTTGGTGATGCGCGCCAGTTGCGCCAGCCGGCCGGCCGGGCGCTCGCCATAGAGGTCGGAGAGCGAGGCCGGCAGCACCAGCGCCAGCGCGCCGTTGCCGCGGCTTTCCCATTTCAGCCTTGGCATCACGCCCGGCATCGCCGCCGTCAGCAGGTAGACGACGCGCATCATCGCCGCCAGCACGCGGGCGCGCTCGAGCATGCGCGACGGCGCCAGCGCCTTGATCTCCGGCGCGATTCCATCGCTGAAGATGCCGTCATGGCGGTAGGCGCTGGCCAGAGCCAGGTAGGCGCGGCCGGGATGGTCGACGCCGATGAAGGAGGCATGCGCGATGATGTTGAGCGACTGCCGTCCGCGATATTCCGGGTGCGCGCGCCAGCCGATATCGGCGAGCAGGCACGCAGCGTGGCGATAGCGCGCCTCGTCCACCGTCTCGTCGATGCCGAAGGCCTTGAAGGCCTTGCCCGTCCATTCGACGAGGTCGTGCGCATGATGGACCGAGCGGGAACGCAATACCGCCAATTCCTCGGCCGCCGAGATCAGCGGATCGGATTTCTGCTCGGCGGCGTCAAGCAGCGAATAGAGGAAGCCCTCGCGCACGCCCTGCGCCGAGACGACGATCTTGGAAGGCTGCATGGCCGCCATGATCTCCTGCAGCACGACGGCGCCGTAAGGCAGCAGCGAGCGGCGGTTCTTGGAGACGCCCTCGATACCCTTGACCTTCTCGATCTCGCCCTTGGCCACCTGCCTAAGGAAGGTCTGGGCGCTGTCGGCGGCGATCTCGTAGTGATGCATGACGCCAAGCGGGTAGTTGTTCATCTCCATGTGCAGGCGGGCGAGGTT
>NZ_RZSC01000887.1:0-2215 GCF_003998155.1 Mesorhizobium sp. M1E.F.Ca.ET.063.01.1.1 | reverse complement strand
AGCTTGGGCCGGTCGGCGGCAGAGAGCTCCAGGATCTTGGTGGTGTAGACATCCTTGGCGGCCGGGCGCCCGTTCGGATACTGGCCGACCTTGTCGAGCAGCGTCAGTTGCTCCTCGATCGAAGTGGGATCGAACGTGCCCCAGCCGTCCTTGGCGGTCGCGCCGTCGAAGGAAAGTTTCAACACCAGGTTGACGGTCTTCTGCTCCCAGCCAAGATCCATTTCCGGGTAGGCGGCGACCATCTTCTTCACCGCTTCCTGCGGGTTGGCGTGCACCCAGCCCCAGCCCTTGCCGACGGCGCCGATGAATTTTGCCAGCGTGTCCGCATTTTCCTCGATCGCCTTGTCGGTGGCGAAATAGACGTCGGCGTAGGAGCTAAGCCCGAGGTCGCGCACCAGGAGGTCGATACGATCGTCGCCGACCACGCTTAAAGCCTGTGTGTTGGTGATCCAGCCGCCGATGGCGTCGACATCGCCGCGCACCAGCGGACCTTTGTCGAAGCCGACATTGACGATGGTGACCTCGGACGGGTCGATGCCGTTCTTGGCCAGGATCTCGTCGATGACGAAGCGCGCGGTCGGCTGGATGCCGATCTTCTTGCCCTTGAGGTCGGCGACATTGCGGATCGGCTTGGCCGGCTTCGAGGTCAGTGCGTAGGGGCCGGTGCGGAAGCCGCAGGCGACGATCTTGACCGGCACGCCGCTGGCGCGCGCGGCATAGAGCTGCGGCGTTTCGGAGAACTGGCCGAGCTGCGCGGCGCCAGAGATGACCGGCGGCACGGTCGAGGCGTTGGGGCCGCCGGGGCTGAATTCGATCTCCAGCCCGGCATCCTTGAAATAGCCGTTGGCGACGGCGGCGATGTCGCCGATCTGGCCGTTGGACATCAGCCAGTCATACTGGATGACGACCTTGCCGGCGGCCCTGGCGCCCGGCGTCAGCACCAGTTGCAGGCCGGCCGATACGGCCGCGACCGCTGCGAGGCCGCTCTTCACGAAAGTGCGGCGGTTCAATCGATTGTCTCGGTTCCCACTCATTTTTCGCTCCTGTTGCAGACTTCTTGTCTCTTCTTGCAAGCGCCGTTCCCTCCGGCGCGGCGTCGTCTACGGCTGTTCGTCGTGGTAGTCGCCAGGGCCGCCGTCGAGCCAGGCGTAGAGCTCCCAGAGCGTGTCGTCCGGGTCGGTGAAATAGACGCAGCGCGCATTCCAGACGTAGTTTTCGGGCGGGCCGTAGAATGGCACGCCCTTGGCGCTGAGTTCGCCATGCAGCCGATCGATATCGGCAGGTGTGTCGAGCTGGACGGCGACGCAGACCTTGTGCGCATGACGCGGCGATCTGAGATTCGAGACGCCGGTGTGCCGGTTGATGTGGTCGAGCTCCCAGGCGGCGAGCGTCACGCCCTCGCCATGGAAATCGGCGAAGCCTTCGGCGCGGCGACGCAGGCGGAAGCCGAGTTTCCCGACATAGAAGTCGACCGTGCGCTCGATATTCTCGACGAGCAGGCAGACGTCGGAGATGCGGGTGACGCTCGCCGGCATCTATTTCGCTCCGCTTGTTTTCGAGAGCGGCAGCTTAACGCCGACGCGGTTGGCGGCGCCGATGATATGCGTGCGCATCGCCGCCGCGGCGGCCACGGGATCGCCTGCCACCAGCGCCTCGTAGATGCGCACATGCTCGCCGACATTGACCTCGACGAGATCGTGCAGCGGGTTGGTGAGGCGGGCGTAGTGGATCGAGTGACGGATCTGCTCGCAGACGAAGGAAATGAAGGTGTGGATGTAGCTGTTGCCTGTGGCCCGCGCGATCTCGCGGTGGAAGAGCAGGTCGGCGTCGATGCTGCCTTCCTCCCATCGCTCCTCGCCGCCCATGCGGTCGAGCGCCGCCTTGATCGATTCGAGATGTTCTTGACCGCGCCGCACCGCGGCGAGAGCCGCCGACTCGGACTCGAGGATGCAGCGCAGCTCGAACAGCCGCTCCATATTGTGCGTGTCCTTGAGCGCCTCGCGGTCGATGCGGATCGCGGCCCGCTGCTCGGGCGCCAGCACGAAAGCCCCGATGCCTTGCCGGGCCTCAATCATGCCGTCCGCACGGAGCTGCGCGATCGCCTCGCGCACGACGTTGCCGCTGACGCCGAATTTCTCCGACAGCTCCTGCTCGGTCGGCAGCCGCAACGTCGTGCGCGCGGCGATCGCGCAGCTCCGTGCGGACGGCATGATTG
>NZ_RZSC01000886.1:0-2216 GCF_003998155.1 Mesorhizobium sp. M1E.F.Ca.ET.063.01.1.1 | reverse complement strand
CTTTTTTCCGCTGCGACGCCAGCGCATCGGGCTGCCAACGGTTTGCAATTCTGACCGCTGGTTTCCAATTCGCGTTGTGTTCCTGATCCAGGCTGCCGGACCTCGGAGGCCATTCGAATTTGAGCTGAGAACTTTAACATCCCGCCGTCAAAGCAGCAGGCGGCTAATCGTCTATCGCTAAGGTGACAATCTATAAAAATAGGATATAGCGGTGAGCCCAAGGGGGGTGGGGCTATGTTCAAAGACCAAGTCTTTATTCGTATATGCCATGTGAAAACCGGCTATGAAGACCGGGAGCGGCACATTGTTGCGGAATTTGGCAGTCGCGGCGTACCGGTAAACTGGTATCTGGATCATGACATTGCCGACCTTCTCGATGAGGAGCAGCGTTCAGGGAGGGCCGCGGAGGTGTCGCTGTCGCGTAAGCATATCGGGATATGGCATGACTTCCTGAAAACCGATCTGCCGTATTGCCTGGTCTTCGAAGATGATGTGTTTCTTGCTCGCAACTTCGTCACACGCTTGGCCGACTGCCTCAAGGAAATCGGAACGGACCGGAAGGCAGTCGTATACCTTGGAAATGGCGGAAATTACTACACGCCGCGATCCACGCTGAGGAAGGGGCAGTTCCTGTATCCCGGGAAGCACTCCAGATGCACGGATTCCTATATCCTCACGCGGTCGGCCGCCGAGGCTCGATGCCAGTGGTTCAGCGCCAGCAAACTGGTCCGGCCGATCGACTGGGAAGTCAATGATAGCGACCGAGAGACCGGGACAGAAATTCTGTGGTTCGAAAGGCCGATCGTCGAACAAGGCACCCACAACGGCCGCTTTGCTACATCGATCTCACCGAAGCGGCAAAGGCCACTCTGGTACAAGCGCTCAGAGTGGGCCTTTAAGAAGTACCGCCGAAAGGTATTTGGTCACACCGCTGGCTAGAGCAATTCCAGGAAAAGTGTGTAACGGTTTTCCGTCAGGAATTGCGTAAAAACAAATACTTAGAGCGGTTCAGCGATTCCGTGAAACGCTGAGCCGCGCTAAGAGTTCCAGGAAAACCGGAGCCGATTGCGAAGGAACTCTATTCAACAACGGCCTAGATCAGATCATGCGGCCCGCGTGCTAAGCTGGTTCTTCAACCGGCTTGCCGCTTGTCAGTTCTCCGATACACCCGCCTCGGCGAAGCTCGCCATCCTGGCATGGCATTCCAGCGCCGAGCGGACGATGTTGACCGCAAGGCAGGCGCCGGAGCCTTCGCCGAGCCGCATGCCGAGGTCGAGCAGCGGCGGCAGGCCGAGCGCTTCGAGCAGGCGGCGGTGGCCCGATTCGGCCGAGACATGAGCGGCGATGGTGTGGGCAAGCCCGGTCGGATGCAGCCTTGCCAACGGTGCAACGGCGGCGGTGCAGACGAAGCCGTCGAGCAGCACCGGGATATTGTTGCGGCGGGCGGCGAGCGTTGCGCCGAAAATCGCTGCAAGCTCGCGTCCGCCGAGTGCCGCGGCAATCTTCAATGGATCGGAGAGCGAATCGGCATGGCGCTTGAGGCCGGCCTCGATCGCGGTGAGCTTGCGGATCAGGCCTGCGTCGTCGACGCCGGTACCGCGGCCGGTCCATTTTTCCGCGCCGCCGCCGAAGAGGGCGGCCGAGATCGCGGCGGCCGGCGTGGTGTTGCCGATGCCCATCTCGCCGAAGCAGACGAGATCGAGGTCCTTGGTCACGGCGTCATAGCCGACCGAGACGGCGGCGAGGAAGGCCTGCTCGTCCATGGCCGGCACCTGCGTGAAATCGCCGGTCGGATGGTCGAGATCGAGCGGGATGACATCGAGCTTGGCGCCGGCAACACGGGCGAGCTGGTTGATGGCAGCACCCCCGCCGGCGAAGTTCGCCACCATCTGTACCGTGACTTCCGACGGATAGGCCGACACGCCCTGCGCGGTGACGCCGTGGTTGCCGGCAAAGACGAAGACCTTCACTGCGTCGAGCTTCGGCATTTCGCGGCCTTGCCAGCGGGCCAGCCAGGCGGCGATCGATTCCAGCCGGCCGAGGCTGCCTTGCGGCTTGGTCAGAGTGTCCTGCCGTCGGGCGACGGCACCAGCGGCGGCGTCGCTGCCGGCGGGCAGATCGAGGCAGGCGGCGCGAAGGTCTTCGAGCGATTTGAACGACATGGGGGCAATGTCTCCAGTTGAGAGTCAGAGGGATAGGGAAAATGAGGCAACGAG
>NZ_RZSC01000885.1:0-2220 GCF_003998155.1 Mesorhizobium sp. M1E.F.Ca.ET.063.01.1.1 | reverse complement strand
GCCCGACACCATGCGGCTGAAGAAGCCGCCGATCTCCGGTTCGGCATGCTCCAGGAAGGTTTCGTGGCGCAGCGCCACCTCGCGCGTCGGCGGCTCGTAACCGGCCGAGCACATGACGTAATTGGCGATCGCCTTGACGAAGAGGTCGTTCCACGACGGATCGTTGCTGGCGGCCGCGGTCCGGTCGTTGATCCGGAACAGGATCTCGGCTTCGGCCTTGGTGACGGCGATGTTGCCGTGGCCGCCATAGGCATAGAGGATGCGGCGCAGAAGATCGACCTCGGCCTCGGCGATCAGCCCGGGTACAAGGTTGCCGCCAAGCATCAGCGGGCCTTTGCCGGCGATCACCGCATTGGCGACCTGCTCCAGCGCATAGGCCGAAAGTTGGCTGGGTGAGGATTTCGCCTCCTCCAGCACATGCACCAGAAGCTCGAGTTCGGTGCGGCTGTCCACCATGCCGTCGCGCGAGATGGTGCGGACCAGCCAACCGGCGTTCTCCTCGGAGATATAGCCCTCCGGTTTCTCCTGATAGACGATGTAGTCGGTCACCGCCTCGACGAAGAACAGCGCCCATTCCGGGCACTTGTCCCGTGCCGTCTGGTCGAGCGCGAAAAGCGCCTCGGCCTCGCCGCGGCTCACGACGCCGTCGGCGAACACTTCGCGCCGCAGCATCGTCACGTCCTCGGCCGTGATGCAGTTCTTGGAGGTCAGCCCTGCCACCGGAGCGCTCATGATCGATTCGCCCATCTGCCGTCCCTGCCCGTCGCCTGTTGCCGGCGAACCCAATGCATTGTCCGATTGAGCCTTATCAGCATTGTCTTGAGAAACCGGCAAATGACGTGGTTAGCGAAGACTTGTCAGCCAATGCATGCGGAAGCGCAGCAGCCGTCATTTGCAGGCCGGCATCACCTGAATATCAACACACCTAGATGTCGCTGGGAGGTGACAAGGTGTCGCCGACGGGCTATGGATGGCGCGTCGGGGACTCAGGCGACTGAGTCCCACCTGTTTGCGGGAGAGAGCAGCGAGAGCTGTCGCCGAAGGGGAAATCGCCCGAAATCTCTCAGGCAAAAGAACCGTTGACGGGAAAGACAACTCTGGAAAGTCGGGATTTTTCCCGCGCCGAAGGTGTAAGCGCTGCCGACAGAGTTACGGGGCGCGAGTCTCTCAGGCTTCAGACAGAGGGGCACGGACTGGACCGCGATTGGCGGTCGATTGCGTGCGACTCTGGAGATGACATGACGGGCGAAGACACCAAACACCTACCCCTCGAGGATTTGCACGGCGCGGCCGGCGCGCGTTTTGGCGCATTTGCCGGCTGGTCGATGCCACTCACCTATCCACCCGGCGTGATGAAGGAGCACCTCCACACGCGCGAGCATGCCGGCCTATTCGACATCTCGCACATGAAGCTGTTCGAGGTCGGCGGTCCGGGAGCCGCGGCGCTTCTCAATCGCGCCTGCCCGCTCGATGCCGGCGTGCTGGAGATTTCCCAATCCAAATACACTTTCTTGCTTAATGAGGCCGCCGGCATCAACGACGACCTGATCGTCACAAGGCTCGGCGACAATCGCTTCATGGTGGTCGCCAATGCGGGCAACGCGGCGGAGGACGAAAAGCACCTGCGTGCGCTGGCCGCTGATTTCGACGCCAGGCTCGAGCCGCTCGACCGCGTCTTCCTGGCGATCCAGGGCCCGGATGCCTGGGCAGCCCTTTCGCGCGCCGGCATAGAGACCGGCTCGCTGCTGTTCATGCACGGCGTCGAGCCTCGGCCAAACTGGTTCATGAGCCGCTCAGGCTATACCGGCGAGGACGGTTTCGAGATCGGACTGCCGGAGGCGGACGCCCGAGATCTTGTCGCCAAGCTGCTGCAGGACGAGCGCGTGCAATGGATCGGCCTTGCCGCCCGCGACAGCCTGCGGCTGGAGGCGGGGCTGTGCCTGCACGGCCAGGACCTGACACCCGAGATCGATCCGGCAAGCGCCGGGCTGATGTGGGCCATCCCCAAGGAAGTCCGCGCCTCCGGTGGTTTCATCGGCGCCGACGCGTTGCGCTCGATCCTCGAGCGCGGGCCGTCGCAAAAACGCGTCGGCCTGAAGCCGGATGGCCGCCAGCCGGTGCGCGCCGGCGCGGCGCTGGTCGACGCCGACGGCAAGCCGGCCGGCCACGTCGCCTCGGGCGGCTTCGGCCCTTCGACAGGCCACCCGGTCGCCATGGGAT
>NZ_RZSC01000884.1:0-2228 GCF_003998155.1 Mesorhizobium sp. M1E.F.Ca.ET.063.01.1.1 | reverse complement strand
ATAAAGAACTTTAAAAATAAGAACAAAGAATGGATAGCGTATAGAAATTTTATTGTTCATGGACCGATAAATAGAAATGATCCTTTTAGATACTTGGTAATTTTTGAGCTTGGAGCGATAACGCTCCATAACGATTTATGGCTTGAGTTTCGCAATGTTTTTGACGAGGAGAGAGATGTCTGGAGAGGACGGGCAAAAAATCTCTTGAAGGACATGATCGATTGCCTATCGGTCATCCAAGGAATGAACGAAAGGTTGCTTGCGGCGAACCGATATACATTCGCGCCAACGGCTAAAGCGTCACAAGTTAGCGATCTCACAGTCAACGTCCAGCGGATCTGAAAGCATTTTACCATGCCAAGACAGGCAAACGATGCTGATCTCGCCGCCATCGTCGCGCTGACCACTGCCGCCTACGCACCCTACACCGCCCTGCTCGGCGCGCCACCGATCCCGGTCACCGAGGACTACGCGCCGCGCATCGAGCGCGGCGAAATCTGGCTGCTGGAGAGTGGCGGCGAATTGGCCGGGCTGATCGTCCTCGAACGGCATCCTGACCACGCCATGATCTTCAGCGTCGCGGTGGCGCCGGCCTTCCAGGGCAAGAAGCTCGGCATCGCTCTGCTCGACGTCGCCGACGGGCAGGCGCGGCAGTGGCACGTGCCGGAGGTGCGGCTCTACACCAATTCGCGGATGGAGCGGAACATCGCGCTCTACACCGCCTATGGCTATCGCGAGACGGGTCGCCGGCCCAATCCATACCGGCCGGGATGGACCGTCGTCGACATGGCCAAACCCGTCGGCAAAGCCGCCTGATCGTATTTTTTGAAACTGGGAGGAAGATGATGACCAGCCAAGGAAAGATCCGCTCCGGCATGGGCGGCTGGACCTTCGAGCCCTGGGACACGTCCTTCTATCCGGACAAGCTCGCCAAGGCCAAGCAGTTGCACTACGCCAGCCGCCAGGTGCCGAGCATCGAGGTCAACGGCACCTATTATTCCAGCTTCAAGGAACCGACTTTCCTGAAATGGGCCGGCGATACGCCGGACGGCTTCGTCTTCTCGCTGAAGGGCAACCGCTTCGTCACCAACCGCCGCGTGCTCGGCGAGGCCGGCGAATCGATGATGCGCTTCCTTGGTTCCGGCGTCGCCGCGCTTGGCGAAAAGCTCGGGCCGATTCTTTGGCAGTTCGCACCGACGAAAAAATTCGACCCGGACGATTTCGAAGCCTTCCTGAAGCTGCTGCCTGAAAAGCAGGACGGGGTTTCGCTCCGCCATGCGCTCGAGGTGCGGCATGACAGCTTCAGAGTGCCCGAATTCCCGGCCTTGGCGCGCAAATACAATGCCGCGATCGTCTATGCCGACCACGCCAAATATCCGGCGATTGCCGACGTCACCGGCGATTTCGTCTATTTGCGGCTGCAGACCGGCAGCGATGACAATCCCGACTGCTACACGCCGAAGGGGCTCGACGAATGGACGGCGCGGGCAAAGACCTGGGCGGAAGGCAAGCAGCCGGCCGACCTGCCCCGCGCCGATCCCAAGACCGATGCGCCGGTCAAGCCCCGCGACGTGTTCGTCTACTTCATCACCGAAGGCAAGGTTCGCGCGCCCTTCGGCGCCATGGCGCTGATGAAGCGGGTGGCGGCCTAGAGCTGCGGATCTCCAACGCAGCTCATTGTTCAAACCGGGAGAACTCTGCCCGGCGCGCCACACGACGCTAGACTAGGCATCGAACGAAGGTCACCACAGACGATTGCGACGATCATGCCGCTTCCGCTGACACCTGATATACAGGGTCAGTTCAAATATTCTGCCGCAATTTCTGTGTAGTCGAAGCCGCCCGATCGACCGCCAAGATGTTTGGCGAGGAAGTCTTCGATGAGGCGCGCGCGTCGAAGCTTTGTCTGCCAGCGGTCATATCCGTGTCCTTCCTTATCGAAATAGACCGCGGTCACGTCTTTTCCTGCAGCTTTCAGGGCCCCCTCGAACTCCTCGGTTTGCTCGAAGCCTACTATTTGGTCCTGCTTGCCGGCTGTGATGAGGATGGCCCCTTGGACATTCGCGGCGTGGGTCGAAGGGGACCGTTCCCGCATTTCGGCAAGACTTGCCTCATTGCCTGGATCGCCGAAATAGCGTTTCATTTCGTCGAGGTGAAGGCCCCATGAAAACGGGTTGTTCTGCATCTGGTAGGCGATGTCCATCACGCCGTAGTCGACGATCGCCGCT